>JANOPR010000024.1:0-3949 GCA_031421955.1 Burkholderiales bacterium | reverse complement strand
GCGAAGATCACTGTCGTCACGCACGCGCAGGGCGTGGACATGCTCTTCGAGGGCGCGAAGGGTGACGGCGGCGTCGATTACGCGCCCCTGGTGTCGGCGCTCAAGGCGCGCGGGGTTTCGTTCGAGGTCTGCGAGATCACTCTCGTGAACCGCAATCTGAAGAAAGACCAGTTCATTCAGGAAACAGGTTTCACGCCCTCGGGGGTCGTGCGCCTGGCCAAGCTGCAGAAGCAGGGCGCCTCGTACATCAAGCCCTGATGGCCTGGCGACTCGCCGGCCGCGCTGGACAGCGCGACCGGCGCTTCGCGGCAGCCTTGCGTCCGCGGGCAGATCTATATCCGTGTATCCTGATCTTGTGTTTTACATTCAAGCCGCGATTCAAGCTGGGCGAAGCCTGCGTTCAACCGGTCGCCGTCTCTGGCGGGCTCTCGTGCTGGCATCGGGATTCGTCGCAGGCGCCGCCGCGTGGGCAGCCAACCCGGCGCTGCGTGCCGCACAGGTGGCGCCCGACGTGTGGTTCGTCGAGGGTGAAACCGCAATCGGCTCGGCCGCGAACCGCAACTTCATCTCCAACGCCGCCTTCGTCGTCACCGACGCAGGCGTTGTCGTGATCGATTCGTTGGGCTCGCCCGCCCTGGCCGAGGAAATGATGGCTGAGATTCGCCGCGTCACGACGCAGCCGATCCGTTATGTCATCGTGACCCACTATCACGCCGACCACATCTACGGCCTGCAGGCGCTCAAGACAGCCGGGGCGACCATCCTGGCACATCCATCCGGTCGCGACTACCTGAATTCGGAGACTGCAAGACTGCGGCTCGAGGCCAGCAGACAAGAGCTGTTCCCCTGGATCGACGAGACCACCCGCGTGCTGCCAGCCGACCGCTGGCTCGAGCAGGAAGACACGACCTTGCGCGTGGGCTCGTTCGACTTCCGCATCAGCCATGTCGGCCCTGCGCACACGCCAGAGGATCTGGTCGTCTACCTGCCCAAGCGCGAGGTGCTGTTTTCAGGGGACGTCGTCCTGCGCGGCCGCATCCCGTTCGTAGGCCAAGCCGACAGCCGGCAGTGGATCGCGTCACTGACCCAGTTGATCGACTTCAAGCCGCGCCTGCTGGTACCTGGCCATGGGCCGGTTTCGACCGACCCGACGGCCGATCTGACCTTGACGCGCGACTACCTGCTGCACCTGCGCAAGACGATGGCCGAAGCCGCCGACAAGCTCGAACCCTTTGACGCGGCCTACGAGAAGGCCAATTGGTCGCGGTTCGAACACCTGCCGCTGTTTCGCGCTGTCAACCGCATGAACGCCTACAACACCTTCCTGCTGATGGAGCAGCAGGTGCCGCGATGAGGCGCCGCGACTGCCTGGCCGCCGGTCTCGGCATCGCATCCGGGAGTTCCGCCCTGGGCGCACCCGCAGCCGTGGGCAGCGTCGTCGACTGGCCTGGCCTGACGCTGCTCGACGGCAGCCAAGTCGACCCGGCAACTTGGCGGGCGCAGGCCAGCGTCCTCGTGTTCTGGGCGACGTGGTGTCAGTATTGCAAGCGTCACAACGCGCATATCGACAAGCTCTATCGCGCCACCCGTGGTCAGTCGCTACGGGTCCTTGGGGTGGCCCTGGACACCGACGCGCAGGCCGTGCGTCGCTACATGACGGCCAGCGGCTACGCCTTCCCGGTGGCCCTGGACAGCGTCGGCCTACGGGCGCGACTCACGGCACGGCGCGTCATTCCAATGACCATCGTCAGCGACCGCCAGGGTCGCCTGGTGCAGGCCATCCCCGGCGAGATGTCCGAGGACGATGTGCTGGGGCTGGGAAAGGTCTGACCCGCCGTTCGGGGACTGAGCCTGCGCGTCAACGCCCGGGTCGCTCGCCGCGCCAGATGCGTGGCTGACGCTCACGACGGATCGGCGCTGCGCAGCAACGGTGCGTCATGCGCGAGCAGATGCGATTCGCCGCGCTCGATGATGAAGTAGCGGAAGGCCTCGGCTGCGGGTGACAGCACCCTGGACTGCATGTGCACCACGTTCCACATCCGCATCAACGGTGTGCCTGCGACGTCAAGCAGATGCAGCAGCCCGCTGCGCACTTCCAGGCCGATCGTGTGCAGCGACAGGAACGACAGGCCCATGCCGGCCATCACCGCCTGCTTGATGGTCTCGTTGCTCGACATCTCCATCGTGATTCGCGGCTCGAAGCGGTGCTCGGCGAAAAAGGCCTGCATTGCGGCCCGCGTGCCCGAACCCTGCTCGCGCACGATGAAGGCAAAGCCTTCGAGCGCCGAGACCGGCGCGTTGCCCACCCGCAGCAGCGGGTGCCCGGGTGGACCGACGAACACCAGAGGATGGGCCGCGAACGCTTCGGCGCGCGTTGCAAATTCCTTGGGTGGGCGGCCCATCACGGTCAGGTCGACCTCGCCGGCGTCCATCATCGCGACCAGCTGCTCGCGATTTCCGACGACACGCAGGCGCACTTCGATGCCGGGATGCTCTTCGTGAAACCGTGCCAGCAGTTGCGGCACGAAGTACTTGGCCGTGCTGACGATACCGATCGTCAACAGGCCATGTTCGAGGCGCTTGAAGCGCGCCATGGCGTCGTCGGCCTCCTTCAGGTTCGCGAGCAACCGCTTGGCGTGAACCAGGAAATATTCGCCCGGCGTTGACAACGAGATCTGCCTGCCGTGGCGGTCGAACAGCGACAGCTCGACCTGGGTCTCGAGTTCCTTGATCTGCATCGAGACCGCCGGCGGGGTGAGATGCAGGATCTCCGCGGCGCGGGCCATGCTGCCCTGTCGGGCGACCTCGGCAAAAACCTGGAGCTGGCGAAAGGTGACATTCATAGATCAGCCACACCTTATCTGCGTGCGAAGAATATCTGACTAGTCTTTAATTTACTCGAAACTTATATTTTGGCCCTGCCGGCACCGAACCCGGCGCATCGCACAGGAGCCCGCATGAACAAACCCGTGGAAGAAGGCGTGATCACTGACGCCAAGAAACGCTACAGCGCAGGGGTGCTGAAGTACAAGCAGATGGGCTACTGGCAGCCCGACTACGTGCCCAAGGACACCGACGTCATCGCCATGTTCCGCATCACGCCGCAGGAGGGCGTTGACTCGGAAGAGTGCGCCGCCGCCGTGGCTGGTGAATCCAGCACCGCCACCTGGACGGTGGTATGGACCGACCGCCTGACCGCGTGCGACCTCTACCGCGCCAAGGCCTACCGCGTCGATGCCGTGCCCAACACCGGCGCCGGCACCAGGACCGAAGCCCAGTTCTTCGCCTACATCGCCAACGACATCGACCACTTCGAGGGCGGCTCGATCGCCAACCTCACGGCCTCGATCATCGGCAACGTGTTCGGCTTCAAGGCCGTCAAGGCGCTGCGCCTGGAAGACATGCGCATTCCGGTGGCATACCTGAAGACCTTCCAGGGGCCGGCCACCGGTGTGGTCGTCGAGCGCGAGCGGCTGGACAAGTTTGGCCGGCCGCTGCTCGGCGCGACGACCAAGCCCAAGCTCGGCCTGTCGGGCCGCAATTACGGCCGCGTCGTCTACGAAGGCCTCAAGGGCGGCCTGGACTTCATGAAGGACGACGAGAACATCAACTCGCAGCCTTTCATGCACTGGCGCGACCGCTTCCTGTACTGCATGGAAGCCGTCAACAAGGCCAGTGCAGCCAGCGGCGAGGTCAAGGGCCATTACCTCAACGTCACCGCCGGCACGATGGAAGAGATGTATGCCCGCGCCGAGTTCGCAAAGAGCCTGGGCAGCGTGATCATCATGATCGACCTGGTGATCGGCTACACGGCGATCCAGAGCATGGCGCTGTGGGCACGCAAGAACGACATGATTCTTCACCTGCACCGAGCCGGCAACAGCACCTACTCGCGGCAGAAGAACCATGGCATGAACTTCCGCGTCATCTGCAAGTGGATGCGCATGGC
>JANOPR010000023.1:0-24054 GCA_031421955.1 Burkholderiales bacterium | reverse complement strand
CTCGCGCTGGGCCGCATTGGCGATCTCGAACTCGAGGTAGGGCTTGTTGCTTTCCTTCTTCCAGCGCTCGGCGCCGCTGTAGGCCGCTTCGTTGAAAGACTTGTCGAACTTGCCGCCCATGTCGAAGATGACAGCGGGCTGCGATTGCGCCGCGGCCAGCGAGCACGCCGCAGTGGCGGCGACGGCGATGCAGAGCTTGGTGAACTTCATGGCGAGGCGTCCTTCCCCAATGGGGGTAATTGATGGGTGCCGCAGGATAGCAACAGCCGGGCGGGTTCGGGCCTAGGGGCTGCACTACGATGCCGGCATGCAAAGTAGCGTTTCGCCGGCGGGTCTGGCCCGCGACATGCCCAAGGTGCTGCTGCATGAACACCTCGACGGCAGCCTGCGCGTGGCCACCCTGTTCGATCTGATGCGCGACCGCGCCATGGCTGCGCCCGCTGCCGACAGCGACGGTCTGGCGGTCTGGTTCGATGCCCGCGCCCATGCCGGCAGTCTGACGGAGTACCTGCAGGGCTTTGCCCTGACCGTGCAGGCCATGGCCAGTCCGGCGGCAATGGAGCGGGTGGCTTTCGAAGCCGCAGAGGACGCGCGCGCAGACGGCTGCGTGCTGGCCGAGTTCCGCATCGCGCCGCTGCTGTTCGAAGCCCATGGCGTGAGCGGCGAGGCGGCAGTCCAAGCGCTGCTGGCCGGCCTGGCCCGCAGCCCTCTGCCCTCGGGTTTGATCGTCTGCGCCATGCGGCACTTGCCGGAGGCCGAAACGGTCCGCGCGGCCCGGCTTGCGTTGCAATTCCAGGGCCGCGGCGTGGTCGGCTTTGACCTGGCCGGTGCGGAACTCGGCCACCCGCCCGCCGCGCACGACCGCGCACTCGCGCTGTGTCGCGATGCGGGGCTGGCACTGACATTGCATGCCGGCGAGGCCGACGCGGCGGAGCGTGTCCTCGAAGCCGTCCGGCTGGGCGCGAGGCGTATCGGCCATGGCGTGCGCCTGGTCGATGCGTTGGACGACCCGGCGCGTCGCAGCCTGATCGACGAGGTGCGCGAGCGCGGCGTGCATCTCGAAGTCTGCCCGACCAGCAACGTGCACACCGGTGCCGCCGCATCGATCGCGGCGCATCCGATCACGGCGTTGTGGCGTGCCGGAATGTCGCTGAGTTTTCAAACCGACAACCGCCTGATGTCGCGCATCACACACAGCGGCGAGGCTGCGGCCCTGCTGCAACAGACCCCACTGGCCATGGTCGACCTGCTGCGCATGGGGCAGCAGGCCGCACGGCACTCGTTCCTCGACAAGATGGCGCGCGAAAAAGCCGCCGCCACAATCACCGCCTGGGCCGCGAGCCAGGCGCTCGCGCTCTAACGGGTACGAAGTGCGGCTAGGATGCGCGCCGGGCGCATCCGCCGCCAACACGAGACACCGAGGAAACGATGATTGAACTGCTCGCCAACCCCCAGGCCTGGATCGCATTCGCCACCCTGACCGCACTCGAACTCGTGCTGGGCATCGACAACATCATCTTCATCTCGATCCTGGTCGACAAGCTGCCAGTCGAGAAGCGGGAGCTGGCGCGCCGCATCGGCCTGTTCATGGCCATGTTCATGCGCATCGGCCTGCTGCTGGTGCTGGCCTGGATCGTCGGCCTGGTGGCGCCGCTATTCAGCGTCTTGGACCACCCGATCTCGGGCCGTGACCTGATCCTGATCCTCGGCGGCCTGTTCCTGATCTGGAAGAGCACCGTCGAGATCCACCAGTCGCTCGAGGGCGCGGAGGAGCACGCCGCGGGCGCCGCCAGGGCCACCTTTGCCGCCGTGATCCTGCAGATCATGATCGTCGACCTGGTGTTCTCGCTCGATTCGATCATCACCGCGGTCGGCATGGTCGACGACCTGGCGGTGATGGTCGCAGCGGTCGTCGCGTCGGTGGCGTTGATGATGTTGTTCGCCAGCGCGATCGGGCGCTTCGTTTCCGACCACCCGACGATCAAGATGCTGGCGTTGGCCTTCCTGGTCGTGGTCGGCGTGGTGTTGGTGGCCGAAGGCTTTGGCAACCATGTGCCCAAGGGCTACGTCTACTTCGGCATGGCCTTCTCGCTGGGAGTGGAGATGCTCAATATCCGCATGCGCAAGCGCTCGAAGAAGCCGGTGCAGTTGCACGCGCAGCACATTCCGGGCGATTGACGAGCCGCACGCCTGGCACGCCGGCCAGCGTGGCGTCAGAGGCCAGCGCCGGGCCGCTCCCAAGCGGCCTGAGCTCCCCTCGGGGGGCGCGAACGAAGTGAGCTTGGGGCTGTCATCAGATGCGGTGGCCGTAACGCTCCAGCATCGCCGGCACGGCATGCCGCATGTGCAGGGACAGCGCGAGCGCCGCCATGTGGTTGCTGTCGCGGCTGAGCAGGGTCTGTGACAGGGGCAGGAACTCCTGCTCCTCGTAGCGCGCGTGGCCGAGGTAGGTGTCGACGAGGCGCTGCACGGCCGCAACGTCGACGTCGGCGTCCTGACCCTTGCCCACCGCGCGCAACGCCGGCTCCAGCCGCGACCACATGGCCTCGATCTGCCGGTGCTCGGCGACGAGCCGATCGACGAGCACCTGAACCTGCTCGCGTTCGGGCCCGCGCTTGGCGCTGGCCAGCACGGCGGGAAACAGCTCGCGCTCTTCCTCGGCATGGTGTTCCTGGACGGTGCCGCGAAAGAAGGCGACCGTTTCACTCGCGATCCGCCGCGCCTGTGCAGCGGGCTCCAGCAGCGCCGGCAGTCCGGCCAGGATCTGCAACTGACGCGTGATGCCGACATGGCATTGCGAGAAGTTGGTCAGCGGTGCGTCCATCGCAGCCGGGTCCAGGCTCGGATCGTGCGTACTCATCAGTCAACCTCCGTGCTTCGCACTGCGGTACTCGCCTTGGGAGCGGTCCTGCGGCTCATGGCAGGACTCCCTGTCGCGCGCAACCCAGTGGCGCGCTCTGTGCAGCTTATGGGCACCTTGCGCACCGGCGCTTGCGACAGGTCAAGGCGGGCGCGGACCGGGCAAGAAAAAGAGCACCTGGCGTTGCCGCCAAGTGCCTGAATTCCCTACCGAATTTGGTAGGCGCGATTGGACTCGAACCAACGACCCCCACCATGTCAAGGTGGTGCTCTAACCAGCTGAGCTACGCGCCTGGAAGGGCGGCATTGTAGCAGCGGGTTTTCGTCACTTTCGGCGCGCCGCACGCACGCCGCCGATCTGCGCCACCTGCGCCAGCACCTGGGCCAGCCGGTCGGCGCTGCCGACCTCGACGGTGAAGGTCATCCAGGCCACGGCGCCGCCGCTGCCCTTGACGTTCTGGCTGTTGACGCCGGTGACGTTGACCTTCTCCTTGGCAAAGACTTCGGTGATGTCGCGCAGCAGGCCGGGTCGATCACCCGCCTCGACCCGCACGTCGATCGGGTACAGGCCGCCCTCCTTGGGTTCGCGACCCCACTCGACGTCGATCACGCGCTCGGGCGAACGCTCGCGCATGTGGCGCAGGTTGCTGCAGTTGCGTCGATGGATCGCCACGCCCTTGCCACGGGTCACGAAGCCGTCGATGGCATCGGGCGGCGCGGGGCGGCAGCAGCGCGCCAGCGTCGTCATCAGCGAGTCGACACCGACCACCAGCACGCCGCCCCGGCTGACGCCGTCCTCGACGCGTGAACGCCGCAGCAGGGGGGGTTCCTCGGTCACGGCCGGCGGCGCCGGGCGCAGCAGCTGCTCAATCGTGCGCAGAGAAAACTCGTCCTTGCCGACCACTTCGAACAGCGCGTCAGCGTTCTTGAAGCCCAGCCGGATCGCCAGGTCGTCGTGCTTGGTGGCCGTCTTGCCTTCGCGCTGCAGCAGCTTCTCGACCAGGTCGCGACCCTTGGCAATGGTCTGCACCAAGGCCCGCGCGTTGAACCAGGCCCGCACCTTGGCGCGTGAACGCGGCGCTGCGAGGTAGCCGAGTTCTGAGTTCAGCCAATCCAGCGACGGGCCGCCTTCCCTGACGGCCGTGATCTCGACGGTCTGGCCGTTGGCCAGCGGCGTGTTCAGTGGCGTCTGCACGCCGTCGACGCGCGCGCCGCGGCAGCGATGCCCGAGGTCGCTGTGCAGGATGTAGGCGAAGTCGATCGCGGTGGCCCCGGCAGGCAACTCGATGACCGTGGCCTGCGGCGTGAAGACATAGATGCGGTCGTCGGGCGACGATCCCGCGGCTGGCGCAGGCGCGAAGTCACGTTCCCAGGCCAGCAGCTGGCGCAAGACGGCTTTGCGCGCCTGCGCAATGCGCTCGTCGTCGCTGCCGGCCGCGCTGACGCCGGCATAGCCCTTGGCGCCCGCCTCCTTGTAGGCCCAGTGGGCCGCAACGCCGAACTCGGCATGTTCGTGCATCGCGCGGGTGCGGATCTGGATCTCGACCGCCTGGCCGCCCTCGGTGCGGACCACGGTGTGCAGCGACTGGTAGCCATTGGGCTTGGGCTTGGCGATGTAGTCGTCGAACTCGCCAGCCACGGCGTCCCAGCGCTCGTGCACGCGCGCCAGCACGGCGTAGCAGGCGGGCACGTCCTGCACGACCACGCGTGCCGCGCGCAGGTCGAGCACCTGGGCGAAGTCAAGTTGCTTGCCCTGCATCTTCTTCCAGATGCTGAACAGGTGCTTGGGACGGCCCTGCACTTCGGCCTGGATGCCCTGGGCCCGCAGGTCCGCGGCCAGGGTGCCACGAAATACATCGATTGCCGCCTCGCGCGCGCTGCGCGTCTCGTCGAGCCAGCCGGCCACGCGCTTGTACTCGGCGGGCTGCAGGAAGCGAAACGCCAGGTCCTCGAGCTCCCACTTGATCTGCCAGATGCCCAGCCGGTTGGCCAGCGGCGCGAAGACCAGCTGCGACTCGCGTGCCACCTGTTCCGGGCAGGCCACGCGCGCCGCGGCATGCCAGCGCAGCGTTTGCAGGCGCGAGGCCAGGCGCAGCAGCACCACGCGCAGGTCGCGCGAAAAGGCCAGCAGCATCTTGCGCACGCGCTCGGTCTGCTCGGCCTGCGCCGCGGCGTCGCCCACCGGATGGGCCTGGCGCGCGGCGCGCTGGATCTGCACCAGCTTGCGCGTGTGCCCGACCAGGCTCGCGTAGCTCTCGCCGAAGGCCTTGGCCACGACTTCTTCGGGACGCTGCAGCCAGTCGCCGGCGTAGACCAGGTAGGCAGCGGCCTGCATCGCCGGTGCGGCGCCGATGCCCTGCAACACGGCTGCCACGCCATCGGCGTGGGCCAAGGCGTCTTCGCCGGTGTCGAGGCGGTGGCCCGCGAGCAAGGGCTCGGCAAACGCCCGCGCACGCACCAAGTCCGCGGCACCCTGGTCGGCAGGCGCATCGTCGGCCAGCTGCACGATCGGTGCAGCCAGCGCGGTCGTGACTGTCGTCTTCATGGCGCCAGCAGAAACTCCCGCACCACCTCGACCTGGTCGGACTGAACCAGCATCGGCGCATGGCCGACGCCGGCGAACTCGACCAGGCGTGCGCGCGGGCCGCGTGCAGTCATGGCCTGGGCGGTCGCGTGCGACAGGAGGTCGCTCTGAGCGCCACGCAGCAAGAGCGTCGGCAGTGTCAAGCGGTCAAAGGCCTGCCACAGCAGCGCCTCGCCCGCCTTGACGAACTCGGGCGTCGCCGCGCGGAAGGGCACGGCGATGCCTGGGTCGTAGTGCGGCTTGAATCCCTCGCCATCGGGCACCAGCTGTGGCGCCGACAGGGCCAGCCACTGCTCTCGTGTGTGCGGACCGAAGCTCGAAGAAGTCGCCCAGATGGCCTCGGCGGCTTCCTCGAGCGTGCGCCAATGCGCCGGCTGCCCCAGGTAGGCGCCGATGCGCTCGAGCGATGCCGGCTCGAGGGTCGGCCCGACGTCGTTGAGCACCAGGCGCCGCAGCGGCGAGCCTGTCAGTGACGCCACGCCCAGGCCGATCAACCCGCCCATCGACGTCCCGACCCAATCCACCGCCGTCGCATTCAGGCGCGCCAGCAACGTGACCATGTCGGCGATGTATTGCGCCAGCTGGTAGCCGGCCGGGTTCTCGAGCCAGTCGGAGCGACCGCGGCCGACCACGTCCGGGCAGACCACACGGTACTGGCCCGCGAGCGCGCGCGCCAGCGTGTCGAAGTCACGCCCCTGGCGCGAGAGCCCATGGGCACAGATGACGACCTGCGGGTTGTCCGCGTCGCCCCACTCCGCATAGGCCATACGGTGCAGGCCCATGCGGGTCGGGGTGGTGGTGTGCGCGCATTGAACATGCGCGATTCGCGGTTGAATCGTCACGCCGGCTCCCTGGTTCGATAATCGATGCTAACAACGACTGGAGTTCACTCGCATGCTCAAGGGCAAAACCGCACTCGTCACAGGCTCGACCAGTGGCATCGGACTGGGTATCGCCAAGGCCCTGGCTTCCCAGGGCACCCACATCGTGCTCAACGGCTTCGGCGACGTCGAGGCAGCCAGGCGCGAACTCGCCGCCAGCGGCGTCAAGCTCGCCTACCACGGCGCCGACATGAGCCAGCCCGCGCAGATCACCGAGATGCTGGCCTACGCCGAGGCCACGCTGGGCCCGATCGACATCCTCGTCAACAACGCCGGCATCCAGCACGTGGCCAACGTCGAGGACTTCCCGGTCGAGAAGTGGGACGCGATCATCGCCATCAACCTGAGCTCGGCCTTTCACACCACGCGCCTGGCGCTGCCGGGCATGAAGGCCCGCAACTGGGGCCGCATTCTGAACATTGCCTCGACCCACGGCCTCGTGGCCTCGGCCGCCAAGAGTGCCTACGTCGCCTCCAAACATGGCCTGGTCGGATTCACGAAAGCCGTCGCGCTGGAGGCCGCGACCACGGGCGTCACCGTCAATGCCATTTGCCCGGGCTGGGTGCTGACGCCCCTGGTGCAACTGCAGGTCGACGCCAGGGCACAGAAAGACGGCGTCGACGTCGAGGAGGCCAAGCGCCGCCTGTTGGCCGAGAAGCAACCCTCGCTGCAATTCACCACGCCGGAGCAGCTGGGAGCGATGGCGGTGTTCCTGTGCTCGGCAGCCGCCGACAACATCCGCGGCGTGGCCTTCAACGTCGACGGAGGCTGGGCCGCGCAGTAACGGGACCACCCCGAAGCGGCTTCGCCGCTCCCCTCAAGGGGCAGCGCCAGCGGACCGGCAAAGCCGGATCCGCGGCGCTTGCTGGGTTGGTGCCGGCGTCAGCGACGCTGTCGCATCTGGAGCCATCACTTCATCATTTGCGCTGAGCCGTTGACGGTGGCCGTCACGTCGTCCTTGCCGGCCTCGGTCGGCAGCGATTCGTCGGCACTGCCCGTTGCACGCATGGCCTGGAGTCGCATCGGCTGCACCTGCGGCGGCGAATCGTTGGTCGAGACGTTGACTTCGCGCACCACGTAGCTGCCGTAGCCGAACTGCTGGCTCATCTGCGCGGCCTTGGCGCGCCAGCGCGCGATCGCCTGTGCAGTCACTTCGGCCTCGACCTTCTCGCGCGCCTCGCGCGACAGCGAGTAGCCGACTCGGGCGATGCTCATGGTCCGGATACGGCCGCTGAGCTGGGCGATGGCCGCAATGTCCTTGCCCTGGACGATCAACTCGGCCGTACCCTGCCAACCGCTGATCGCAGGCGGCGTGCCCTTGACCGGTGGCGCGTAGCGGGGGTGCAGCGCGAAGTTGCCGGTCTGCACGTCGACCTGTCCGGGTTTGGCGACCTTGCGTGCCTCGCTGAGCGCAGCCTCCAGCGCCTGCTTCAGCGCCGTCTGCACGGCCTGCGCCTCGCTGCCCTCGCGTGTGGCGCTGAAGGCCACGACCAGCGTGTCCTTGGTCACTTCGACGGTGGCGCTGCTGGTCAGATTGAGCACGCCACTGGTGGGCGCAGCCATGGGCTGGGCCTGGGCGCTGAGGCCCACCACCAAGGCGACCAGCGCACCGGCACGCACGAACTTGATTTGCATCCTGATCCTTTCGATGACGACTGCTTGCGCGCTGACAAGCGTCATTGCCTAGCGCAACGTGAAGGACTGCCGTTGACACGCAAGGTCGCCAACGACGGTGCGAAAGACTTGTAACAGACAACCCGTCGACAGGCTTTGTGTTCCCAAAAGCCCCGTACCATGCGCCTGTTACAAGTTAGGAGTGCCCTATGAATGCCACCGCCAATGCCCGACCTGACCGCGTGGTGGTCGTCGATGACGATGCGCGTATCCGTGACCTGCTGCGTCGCTACCTGACCCAGGAAGGCTTCGAAGTCCTGCTCGCCGAGGATGCCAAGGCGCTGAACCGGTTGCTGACGCGCGAGACGATCGACCTGATCGTGCTCGACCTGATGCTGCCCGGTGAAGACGGTTTGTCGATCTGCCGCCGCCTGCGCGCGGCCAACGACACCACGCCGATCATCATGCTGACGGCCAAGGTCGAGGACGTCGATCGCATCGTGGGGCTCGAAGTCGGTGCCGACGACTACCTGCCCAAGCCCTTCAACCCGCGCGAGTTGCTGGCCCGCATCCATGCGGTACTGCGCCGGCGTCCGGCGATCGAAGCGCCCGGTGCACCGTCGAAAGACCAGCAGACCGTGACCTTCGGGCCCTTCGAATTCGACCTGTCCCTGCGCCGCCTGACCAAGGACGGCGAGCAGATGGCGCTGACCACCGGCGAGTTCTCGATGCTCAAGGCCCTGGTGCGCCATCCGCGCCAGCCGCTGTCGCGCGACAAGCTGGCGCAACTGGCCCGTGGCCGCGAGTTCGAACCCTTTGACCGCAGCCTGGACGTGCAGATCTCGCGCCAGCGCAAGATGATCGAGGCCGACCCCGCGCAGCCGCGCTATATCCAGACCGTCTGGGGCGTAGGCTATGTGTTCGTGCCTGATGGCACGAGTTGACACCCCCCGAAGCGCCTGCGGCGCCTCCCCCCAGGGGGGCGCCGCTGATGGCACCGCCAGACCCGGTGCCACGGCGTCCGCTTGACAGCTCCAGCTCGTGGAACGAAGTCGGGCCGTGAACCAAGAAGCCTGAGCCAACATCCCGCCCCATGCCCCGCGCTTCTGTCGGCCTGAGCCTCTTCTCCCGCACCTTTTTCCTGCTGGCCCTGCTGCTGGCCGGCGGCATCTTTGCCTGGGTGCAGACATTGCGCGCGCTCGAGCTCGAGCCGCGCGCCGTACAGGCCGCGCAGCAGATTGCCAGCCTGGTCAACCTGTCGCGGGCGGCACTGCGCTATTCCGACAGCATCAGCCGCGTCGCCGTCGTCAAGACGATGACTGACCAGGAATCCATGCGAGTCCTGCCTCGCGAGCCCGGCGACCGCTGGGAGCCCTTCGAGGTCGACCGCTTCACGCGCCGCGTCGGAGCCGAGTTGCGATCGCGACTCGAAGCCACCACCGTGGTCGCCCGCGCGGTCAACGGCCAGCCTGGACTGTGGGTCGGCTTCAACATCGAACACGACCCCTACTGGTTGCAGGCCGATGCGACGCGGGTCGTGCCGCTGACCCCGGGAACCTGGTTCGTCTGGGTTGGCATTGCGCTGCTGGCCACGCTGGTCGGCTCGATATCGATCGCGCGCCTGATCAACCAACCGCTGCGCGACCTCAGCTTTGCCGCCAGCCGAATCCGCGACGGCGAGTTCGATTCGGTGCTCGACGAGAACACGCTGACCAGCGAGATCCGCGAGGTCAACATGGGTTTCAATCGCATGGCGCGCGAACTGGCCAAGGTCGAGGAGGATCGCGCCGTGATGCTGGCCGGCATCAGCCACGATCTGCGCACACCGCTGGCGCGACTGCGTCTGGAAGCCGAGATGAGCGTCAGCGACGAAGAGGCGCGGCAGAACATGGCCCTGGACATCGAACAACTCGACGCCATCATCGACAAGTTCATGGACTACGCACGGCCCGGCGAGGCACGCCTGGTGCCCGTGCACCTGTCGCCGCTGGTCGACAAGGAGGCCGCGACATTCCGTGACCCGCGCGAGATCCGCATCAGCTCCAAGGTCGCAATCGATGTGCGCGTGATGGCCGATGAGGTCGAACTCGGTCGCGTGCTGGGCAACCTGTTCGAGAACGCGCGCCGCTACGGCCGCACCACCGACACCGGCATTGCCATGGTCTCGGTGGGCTACGCGCGATCCGGGCCCTGGGTGATCGTCAGCGTGCGCGACCACGGACCCGGCGTGCCGCCCGAGAAACTGGCGCAGCTGACGACGCCCTTCTATCGCGGCGACGCTGCACGCACGGCGGCCACGGGCGCCGGGCTGGGCCTGGCGATCGTCGAGAAGGCGATGCAGCGCATGGGCGGCCAGTTCGAGGTCGACAACGCCCCGGACGGCGGCCTCGTCGCGCATCTGCGGCTCAAGCGCGCGCCCTGAGTCGGCCCGCGCCGGGGCAGCAGGTCAGCGCCGGCTCAGCAGGCAGACGGCGCGCGCTTCGATCGAACGGCCCTCGCCGACCGGACCCATCTTCTCGGCGGTCTTGGCCTTGACATTGACCTGATCGATTGCGACGCCCAGGACTTGCGCCAGCCGCGCGCGCATCGCTTCGATGTACGGTGCCAACTTGGGCGCCTGCGCAACAACGGTGCTGTCGACATTTGCGATTTCGTAGCCTGCGGCGCGAACGCGCGACGCCGCCTGCGCCAGCAAGTTCATCGAATCGGCGCCCGCAAAGGCGGCGTCGGTGTCGGAGAAGTGCCGTCCGATGTCGCCGAGTGCCGCGGCGCCGAACAGCGCGTCCGTGATCGCGTGGGCCAGGGCATCGGCGTCGGAGTGGCCGGCCAGGCCGTGGCTGTGCGCAATCGTCACGCCACCCAGCACCAGCGGTCGACCCGCGACGAGCGCATGGGTGTCCCAGCCCTCACCGATACGCAGCCCTGTGGTTGACGTCGTCATGGGCGGGCAGTGTACGGGCCAGGTCGCCAGTCACTCGGCGCGCAACGCCGTCACGGGGTCGAGCCGCGCAGCGCTTCGCGCCGGCAGCACGCCGGCGATCAGCCCGATCAGCATCGACCCGGCCACCGCCGCAGCGACGAACGTGGCCGGCGTGTGCACCGGCAGGCCCGGCACCAGCAGGCTCAGCAACTGGGCAATTCCGGCGCCAACCGCGACGCCGATCGCACCACCGAGCGCCGAGAGCACGACGGCTTCGCCGAGGAACAAGGCCAGCACCGAGCGACGGCGCGCGCCCAACGCCATCAGCAGGCCGATCTCGCCGGTACGTTCGGTGACGGCGATGGTCATGATGGTGACGATGCCCACGCCGCCGACCAGCAGCGAGATGCTGCCCAGAGCGCCGACCGCCAGCGTCAGGATGTCCAGGATGTTGGACAGCGTGCGCAGCATGTCCTCCTGCGTGACGACGGTGAAGTCCTCTGTGCCGTGCCGCGCCTTCATGACGGACTTGACATCGGCCACCACGCCGGCCGCGGGCAGGTGCTCGCGGTAGATGACGTTGATCTCCTGCAGGCCCGCCCGGTTGAACATCACGAGCGCGCGCGAGGCCGGCACGTAGGCGGTGTCGTCGATGTCGATGCCCAGGAATTGACCCCGCGACTCGAGCACGCCAATCACGCGCATCTGCTCGCCGCCAATACGCACGCGCTCGCCGAGCGGGTTGGCGGTGCCGAAGAGCTCACGCCTCAGGGTCGACCCCAGGACCACGAAGGAACGCGCGCTGTCGCTGTCGTCCGCGGGCAGGAACTGGCCTGCGCGCACCTGCATCTGGAAGGCGGCGGCGAACTCGTGCGTGGTACCGATCACGGTAGTACGCCGCAGGCGCCCACCGGCAGCGACTTCTGCGTTCCCGGCGGCCATCGGCACCACGCCAATCAGGCCGGGCATGCGCGCAAGTGCGCGCGCGTCGTCCAACGTCAAGGGCCGCACCGATGACGGGAATCCTGGGTTGACGCCGCCGGTGCGGGTCTTGCCTGGCGTGACCTTGATGACGTGGGTGCCGAATTGCGAGAACTCGGCAAGCACGAAACGATGCAATCCCTCGCCGATCGAGCTGAGCAGGATCACCGCCGCAATGCCCACGGCGATGCCCAGCAGGGTCAGGAAGCTTCGCAGCCGCCCGGCGAGCAGCGAGTGCATTGCCAGCTGCACGGTGTCCTGCCAGCGCAACATCGGTCTTTGCGCCGGTTCAGTGGCGGGCCAGCGCCGTCACCGCGTCAAGCGCCGCGGCGCGGCGCACGGGCATCACGCCGAACACGACGCCCGTCGTCACCGCGGTGAGCAGCGCCGCTGCGACGGCCCAGGCCGGCGGGTAGGCCGGGAACACCGGATACAGGATGCGGATCGCGAGGGCGCCGGCATGCCCCAGGCCGTAGCCCACCAGGGCGCCGGCCAGAGAGAGCATCACCGCCTCAGCCAGGAAGGCCTGGCGAATCGTCGCCGCCGTGGCCCCGAGCGCCTTCAAGAGGCCGATCTCGCCGGTGCGCTGCGTCACCGAAACCAGCATCACGTTCATCACCAGGATTCCGGCCACGGCCAGGCTGATCGCCGCGATGCCCGCCACCGCGAGGGTCAATGCGCCGAGGACGCGGTCGAAGGTACCGAGCACGGCGTCCTGCGTGATCACGGTGATGTCGGCCTCGCCGTCGTGGCGCGCCGCGATGATGCGCAAGGCTTCACTCTTGACCGATGGCACAGCCCCGCGGCTTTGGGCTTCGATCAGCACTCGGAAAAGCGAACTGGTATTGAACATGGCCATGGCCGTCGACACCGGAACGAAGGCGACCTCGTCGGCGTTCACACCCAGCCCCTCGCCACGTGCCGCGAGCACGCCCCTGACGCGAAAGCGCCGGTCGCCGATGCGCACCAACTGCCCGACCGCAGGTTCGGCGCCAAACAGTTCGCGGCGCAGCGTGGCGCCCAGCACAACCTCCGGCGAGCCCCGGGTCCAGTCGCCCTCCGACAGAAACCGGCCCTGTGCCAGCACCAGTTTGCGCATCGCGCCGTACTCGGCGCTGGTGCCGACCACCATCGCCTCTCGCAGGCGTCCACCGACATTGACTTCCGACAGCCCGACCAACAAGGGCGTGACGCGCTGGACACCGCGGGCGCGCTGCAGGGCCTGCGCATCCTCGATGCTCAGGTCGCGTGTGGTGCTCGTGATCGCATTGGCCGGGCTGAAACCGCCGGTCTGCGAACGCCCGGGCAGGATGATCACGACATTGCTGCCGATGGCCAGAAACTGGTCAAGGACATAGCGCCGCGCCCCATCGCCCAAGGCGGTCAGCACGACCACGGCGGCGACGCCGATGGCCATCGCCAGCATCAGCAGCGAGGTGCGCAGGGGGTTGCCGAGCGCGGCGTCCCGCGCGAATGAGAGCACGTCGCGGGTGCGCATCAGGCCTTGTCCGCCAACGCCGGGGGGCTCGTTCCCGTCTGAACGCGGTCCTCGCAGATCGCGCCGTCCTCGAGCAAGAGGCGACGCCGGGCGCGGTCGCCCAGTCGAGCATCGTGCGTGACCATCACGAGCGTGACACCGCGCTCGCGATTGAGCGTCTCGAGCAGGTTGATGACCTCGTCTCCGGTCGCCCGGTCCAGGTTGCCCGTCGGTTCGTCCGCGAGCATCAACGCCGGTGCCATCACGGTGGCACGCGCAATGGCCACGCGCTGGCGCTGGCCGCCCGACAACTCGCCGGGACGGTGCGCCGCGCGCGGGGTCAGGCCGAACTCGGCCAGCGCGCGGTCGACGCGCTGACGTCGTTTGGCCGGGTCGACACCCGACAGCACCATCGGCAGCTCGATGTTCTGTGCCGCGGTCAGCCGGGGCACCAGGTGGAAAGTCTGGAAGACGAATCCGATGCGTTGGCTGCGCACCGTGGCCTGCTCGTCGGGCGACAAGGTCGTGACGTCCCGCCCTTCGAGCACGTAGCGGCCCGCGTTGGGCGCGTCGAGCAGGCCCAGCACGTTGAGCAGGGTCGACTTGCCCGACCCCGACGGGCCCATCACGGCCATGTAGTCGCCCGCCACGATCTGCAGGTTGATCTGGCGCAGCGCATGGACTTCACTGTCACCGAGCTTGAACACACGGTCGATGCCGTGCAACTCCACCTGCGCGGCAGGCGCAGCGGCGGGCGTTGCCGACTCGGATGGGTTCACTTGGCGGCAGCCGTGTCGGCGACCGCGCGCGCGCCGGCCTTGACCCCTTCTCGCTCGAGCGACGTGACGATGCGCTCGCCCCCGTCCAGCCCTTCGATGACTTCGGTGAACTGCCAGTTGCTCAGCCCGGTCTTGAGCTTGCGCTCGACCAGCGCGTCGCCCTCCAGCAGCAGCACCCGTGAGCCTTCGAGCAGGGCTGCCGTGGGCACGCGCAGCACCGAGTCGCGTACTTCCAGGATCACTTCGACATCGGCGCTGTAGCCGACAAGCAGCGGGCCGGCGCTGGCGGGCGTGTCGAACGTGGCTTCGATGTCCACTGTGCGGGCCTGCTTCTCCAATGCGCTGACGTACGGGGCGATGCGCTGGATGCGCCCGGCAAAGCTGCGACCGGGCAGCGCGTCGATCGTGATGCGCACCGGCATTCCGGCCTTCAGGCGCGGCGCATCGACCTCGTCCAGCGGCGCCTTGACGTACAGGCACGAGTCGTCGATCAGGTCGATCGCAGGCGGCGTGGGCACCCCGGGCGGAGACGGCGTCGAATACTCGCCGACCTCGCCGACGATGCGCGCGATGGTGCCCGCAAACGGCGCGACCAACACCATGCGACGCTGCTCGATGCGGCTCAGCGCCAGACGGGCCTGCGACTGGGCCACATCGGCGCCGGCCGTCTGGCAGGCCGCAGCCCGAACGCTGGCTTCGCTGCGCGCGGCGTCTTCGCGCGCGATCGAGACGAACTCCTGCTTGCGCAAGGTGCTCTGCCGTTCGGCTTCGCGCAGGGCCGCCGCGGCCATCGTGCAGGCTTCGGCCTCGCGCTTGCGCGCCATCTCGACCTGCGTCGCGGCCACCGCCTGTTGGCCCAGTTGGTCGTCGTTCCACAGCTTCATCAGCAACTGGCCCTTGGTCACCCGGTCGCCCTCCTTGACCGCCAGCAACTCGATGCGGCCGCCGGCGATGGTGGACAAGCGCGTGCGCTGGCAGGCCTCGACGGTGCCGGCCCGTGTGTTGGCGATCGAGGACTCGACCTTGCCGCGGCCCACCTCGGCCACGACCACGGCCACGGGCTTGGCCCGAGCCAGCCACATCGCCGCGGCGACGCCCGCGGCGATCAACACGGTGGCGATCAGGCCGCGGCGCAGCCAGGGCCGAGCGGTCTTCTGGTTCATGCTGGACCAGGCGTTGATTGCGCGATGCGCCACAGCACACCGCTCGGGTCGGTCAATGTCATGTCGCGCAGACCCCAGGGCCGAAGTTCGGCGGTCGATGCGCGCACCCCATGTGCCGCGTACTCGGTCGCAAGCCGCGCACCCAGATCGACCCAGCGTGGAAGGTCATCGACCGAGAGGTGCATGACAAAGTTTTCGGCGTGGACGGGCACATAGAAGTTCTGCAACAGGAAGGCCATGGATCCGCGACGCAGCACGGCCACATCACTGCCCTTGTACCCGACATCAAAGCCGAGCGAGGCGTAAAAACGCAAGGACAGCTCGAAGTCGCGGGCCGGGACGAAGGCCTTGATCTGCTCGGCGGGCGCGAGCAGCCGCTCGGCCAGCGCGAAGTCGGGCGGCCACGTGAGCTTGAAGTTGTCTGGCTCGCCGCGCACGAGCAGCGGCGCATGACCGAGTGCTTCAATTGCGCTGGCTTCGTCGGTGACGCCGGCGCCAGCCCGCGCCAGGCCCTCGCGCAGCAGACCGAGGCGGAACATCTGCGGTGTCTGCGCCAGCCACTTGCCGTGGCGTTCGATCGTGGTCGCGCAACGCGCCGCCTGGTCGGCCTGCTTGAGCGTGTCGGCAATCGGCAGTGCGAGCAGGCCACCCACGTCGTCGCCCAGGCAGGCATCGATCAATCGATCGATCGCGTCGAACCGCACCAGGCAGCGCGCGGCATCATGCACAAGCACCCAATCCATGTCCCGCGCGCCGCGTGCGGCCAGGGCACCCAGGCCGGCCTTGACCGTGTCGGCGCGTGTGGCGCCACCGCAATGTTCGATCCAGGCCTGCGGGCCCTGGAAACGCGGCGCCGCTGCGCCAAACGATGTGTCACCGGGTGCCAGCACCACCAGCGTTGCCGTCAGCCGCGCCACGCCCGAGAGCGCCGCCAGCGTGTGCGCGACGACCGTGCGGCCGGCCACCTGGGCGTATTGCTTGGGCCCCTCGGTCCCGGCACGTACACCGGCTCCAGCACAAGGCACCAGCGCATAACAGGTTGCGCGATCAGCGGGGGCGGCAGAGGACATTGGCCCGGATTCTAGAATCCACGCCTTCATGCAGTTGCCGATCATCGCGCCGGGCAAGCGCTTCTCCCTGCCACGACCGGTCGGTTCCTCCGACTCGCTGCTGATCGCGCGCCTGGCTCTGGGCTGGGTGCAACAGGGCCAGATCGGTGTCGTCGTCACCGCCGATCCCGCCGACACGCAGCGCCTTGCCGACGAACTGCCCTTCTTTGCGCCGAGCCTGCGCATCGCCGTCTTTCCCGACTGGGAGACCCTGCCCTACGACACCTTCAGCCCGCACCAGGATCTGATATCCGAGCGTCTGGCGACGATGTGGCGGCTGTTGACGGTGAGAGACGTCGACGTCGTGCTGTTGCCGGCCACCACGGCGCTCACGCGGCTGGCACCGCCCTCCTTTCTCGCCGCAACCACGTTCGAATTCAAGCAGAAGGACCCACTCGACGAGGCCGCATTGAAGTCTCAGCTGACCCTGGGCGGCTACC
The DNA here is from genome assembly GCA_031421955.1 of Burkholderiales bacterium. Lineage (GTDB taxonomy): Bacteria > Pseudomonadota > Gammaproteobacteria > Burkholderiales > Burkholderiaceae_C > CADEEN01. Next base: position 7,247 of record JANOPR010000023.1, on the reverse strand, counting down.
AGCATGTCAGCCAGGTGGTGTCACCCGGCGAGTACGCGGTGCGCGGCGGGCTCATCGACCTCTTTCCGATGGGCTCGACGGTGCCGTACCGCATCGACCTGTTCGACAACGAGATCGACTCGATCCGCACCTTCGACCCTGACTCGCAGCGCAGCCTGTACCCGGTGCCCGACATCCGGCTGCTGCCGGGCCGCGAGTTCCCCATGGACGACGCGGCGCGCGCGACGTTCCGCGGCCGCTGGCGCGAGAAGCTCGAAGGCGACCCGACCAAGAGCCGCATCTACAAGGACCTGGGTGCCGGCATCGCCACCGCCGGCATCGAGTACTACCTGCCCCTGTTCTTCGCACAGACCGCGACCCTGTTCGACTACGTCGGCGCCCAGGCCGCGCTGGTGCTGCATGGCGAGATCGACGAAGCCCTGGGTCGCTTCTGGACCGACACGCGTGAGCGCCATCGTTTCCTCCAGCATGACCCGGAACGGCCGATCCTGGCGCCGGAGGAAATCTTCCTCAAGAGCGAAGAGTTCTTCGCCCTGACACAGCCGCATGCCACCTTGGCGCTGCGCGGTAGTGCCCCGGTTGGCTCGACAGAGCCTGCTACTGCGGTCTCGTGGGCCCGCCCGCTGCCCGATGTGGCCATCGACCGCGGCGCCACGGAACCGCTGGCCTCGCTCGAGCGGCACATCGACGGCACCGCGGCACGCGTGCTGCTGGTGGCCGAGAGCGAGGGCCGGCGCGAGAGCCTGCTCGAATTGTTGCGCGACCACCGGATCGAGGTGCCGAGCGTAGATTCGCTGGCCGAATTCGAAGACGGCGACGAGAAGGTGGCCATTGCCGCAGCACCACTGGCGGCGGGATTCCATTGGCAGCGAGACGGCGCAGCCGCGATCCAGTTCATCACCGAGACCGAGCTGTTCTCGACCGCGCCGACCTCGCGCCGGCGCAGGAAGCAGGAGCAGGTCAGCAACGTCGACGCGCTGATCAAGGACCTGTCGGAGTTGAAGGTCGGCGACCCGGTGGTGCACATCAACCATGGCATCGGCCGCTACGTCGGCCTGACCCACATCGACCTGGCGAATGGTCAGGACGGGGGGCCTTCGGAGTTCCTGCACCTCGAGTACGCCGAGAAGGCCACGCTTTACGTGCCGGTGGCCCAGTTGCACCTGATCGGCCGCTACACCGGCGTCTCGGCCGACGAGGCGCCGCTGCACCGGCTGGGCTCGGGGCAGTGGGAAAAGGCCAAGCGCAAGGCCGCCGAGCAGGTGCGCGACACCGCAGCCGAGCTACTGAACCTGTACGCACGCCGCGCCGCTCGCGAAGGCCATGCCCATCGCTACTCGGCGCACGACTACGAGGCCTTTGCCGCCAGCTTCGCCTTCGAGGAAACGCCTGACCAGCGCGCCGCGATCCATGCCGTGATCCAGGATCTGGTGGCGCCCAAGCCGATGGACCGGCTGGTCTGCGGCGATGTCGGCTTCGGCAAGACCGAGGTGGCATTGCGCGCGGCGTTCGTCAGCGTGATCGGCGGCAAACAGGTCGCGCTGCTGGCGCCGACCACGCTGCTGACAGAGCAGCACTACCAGAACATCGTGGACCGCTTCGGCAAGTGGCCGGTGAAGGTGGCCGAGCTGTCGCGCTTTCGCTCGACCAAGGAGATCAATTCGGCGCTGGAGGGCATCGAGGCCGGCACCATCGACATCGTCGTCGGCACCCACAAGTTGCTGTCCAAGGATGTGCGCTTCAAGCGCCTGGGCCTGCTGATCATCGACGAGGAGCACCGCTTCGGCGTGCGCCACAAGGAGGCGATCAAGGCACTGCGTGCCGACGTCGACGTCTTGACCCTGACCGCCACGCCGATCCCGCGCACGCTGGGCATGGCGCTCGAAGGCCTGCGCGACCTGAGCGTGATTGCCACCGCGCCGCAGCGGCGGTTGTCGATCAAGACCTTTGTGCGCAACGAAGGCAACGGCACGATCCGGGAAGCCGTGCTGCGTGAGTTGAAGCGTGGTGGGCAGGTTTACTTCCTGCACAACGAGGTCGAGACGATCGCGCACCGGCGCGACAAGCTGACTGAGCTTTTGCCCGAAGCCCGCATCGCGATCGCCCATGGCCAGATGCCAGAGCGCGAACTCGAGCGCGTGATGCGTGACTTCGTGGCGCAGCGCCACAACGTGCTGCTGTGCTCGACGATCATCGAGACCGGCATCGACGTGCCCACCGCCAACACCATCGTCATCAGCCGTGCCGACAAGTTCGGCCTGGCGCAATTGCACCAGCTGCGCGGCCGCGTCGGCCGCAGCCACCACCAGGCCTACGCCTACCTGCTGGTGCCCGACGTCCAGGCACTGACCAAGCAGGCCGCAATGCGCCTGGAGGCGATCCAGCAGATGGAGGACCTTGGCAGCGGCTTCTACCTGGCGATGCACGACCTCGAGATCCGCGGCGCCGGCGAGGTGCTGGGGGAGAACCAGAGCGGCAACATGATGGAAGTCGGCTTCCAGCTCTACAACGACATGCTGGCCGAAGCGGTGCGCTCGCTCAAGGCCGGGCGCGAGCCCGACCTGCTTTCGCCGCTGGCCGCGACGACCGAGATCAACCTGCACGCCCCGGCCCTGCTGCCCGACGCCTATTGCGGCGACGTGCACACCCGATTGAATCTGTACAAGCGCCTGGCGACGGCCGAGAAGCCCGAGCAGATTGACGCCCTGCTCGAGGAAATCACCGATCGCTTCGGCAAGCTGCCCCTGCAAGGCCAGACCTTGTTCGACACCCATCGCCTGCGCGTGCTGGCCAAGCCCTACGGCGTGCTCAAGATCGACGCCGCGCCGCGCCTGGCCGTGATCTCCTTCCGCCCGAATCCACCGATCGATGCGCTGCGCATCATCGAATTGGTGCAGAAGAACCGTCATATCAAGCTGGCCGGCAACGACAAGCTGCGCATCGAACGCGAGACGCCGAGCGCGCAGGACCGGGCGCACCTGATTCGCGATGTGCTGCGCTCGCTCGGTACGCCCAAACAAGCCGAGATCTCATGAAGCCCCACGAGATCGCGCCCGGCCTGGTGCTGCGTCACATCGCGCCGCCATTGCGCCTGGCCGACTTCGGCCTGATCGCCTTCGACATGGACTCGACACTCATCAACATCGAGTGCGTCGACGAGATCGCCGCCGTGGCCGGCCGCAAGGCCGAGGTGGCAGCCATCACCGAGGCGGCCATGCGCGGCGAGATCAGCGATTACAAGGCCAGCCTGCGCCAGCGCGTGGCGCTGTTGCGCGGCGTGCCGGTCGAGGCGCTCGAGCAGGTCTACAGCCAGCGCCTGCAGCTCAACCCGGGGGCCGAGACCCTGGTGCGCGCGTGCCAGGCGGCGGGCCTGAAGACCTTGCTGGTCTCGGGCGGGTTCACCTTTTTCACCGACCGCGTGCGCGACCGGCTCGGCCTGGACTTCACGCGCAGCAATGTGCTCGAAGTCGCCGACGGGGCCTTGACCGGCCGCATGGTTGACCAGCCCTGGGGCGACATCTGCGACGGTGCCGAGAAGCAGCGCATGCTGCTGCAGACCTGCGAGCGCCTGGGTCTCTCGCCGCAACAGGCCATCGCCGTCGGTGACGGCGCCAACGACCTGCCGATGATGGCGGTGGCCGGTCTGTCGGTGGCCTACCACGCCAAACCTCGCGTGCGCGAGCAGGCGATGATGGCCATCGACCGCGGCGGACTCGACCGACTGCTCGAGGTCGTGACGGCAGCGTCGAGCCCGACCTGACTCGGCAAGCGGGCGCGGCGCAGACTGACTAGACTGCGCTGGTGCTCGTGCCCATGACTTCTCGCCTGGCCCTGCCCGTGGCCGCCCTGGCCATTGCCCTTGCCGTGCCCGCCGCACGCGGCGCCGAAGCGCAGCTTGACACGGCAACCCCACGCAACAGCCCGCAGGCAATTGCGGACCTGTGCCGGATGGCGCGTCGCGGCGACACCGAGTCCCAATACCAGCTGGCGTGGATATTCGCTCATGGCCGCGGAGCGGAGCGGCGAGACGACTGGGCGTCCTACCTGTTCTTCGCCGCATCGACGCAGGGCCACAGCGATGCACGTCGCATGCTGCAGTCTGTGACGTGGCCGGCCGCCGCGGTGCCGGACTGCTTCTCGCGGGCGACCGCAGCCATGCCGGCGCTTGTGCCGGCGACGCAGGGCGTGAGCGCGCCGCCGCACATCGAAAGGCTGGTGCGCCAGCTGGCGCCGCAGTTCCAGATCAAGCCGCAGTTCGTGCTGGCCATCATTGCCGTCGAGTCGAACTTTGACGTGGCGGCACTGTCGCCGAAGAACGCCCAGGGACTGATGCAGTTGATTCCCCAGACCGCCAGGCGCTTTGGCGTGCGCAACGCCTTCGACGCGCAACAGAACATCCGCGGCGGCATGGCCTACCTGCGCTGGCTGTCGGCCTACTTCGAAGGTGATACGGCGCTCGTTGCAGCGGCCTACAACGCCGGCGAGGGCGCCGTCGATCGCCACCGCGGCGTGCCGCCGTTCGACGAGACGCGCGAGTATGTGCGACGCGTGCTTGCCCGCGTTGGCAATGCGCCGCAACCCTTTGACGCCCGCGTCACGCCGCCCTCGCCGAAACTGGCCGACATGCGCAGCCCGGCCAAACCGGGCTGAGCCTCGGGATCAGCCTTCGAGTTGCGCCCAGGCCTTCTCGAGCCGCTTGACGCTGACCGGCTGCGGCGTGCGCAATTCCTGCGCAAACAGGCTGACGCGCAATTCCTCGAGCAGCCAGCCGAATTCATCAAGGCGCGGGTCGGGCGCACCGCGCCGCTCGGCAACTCGGCGCAACCAGCGTTGTTCGAGCGGGCGCATCTCACCCAGGCGCTGCGCATCGCGAGCCGGATCGGCGCGCAGCTTGTCCAGGCGCATCACGACGGCGCGCAGGTAGCGCGGCAGGTGCGCCAGCGCGGGCCAGGGCGTGGCGATCAGGAATCGCCTGCCAACCAGGCGCTGCAACTGCGCCGCAATGTCGTCCGCCACGTCCTTGGGCACCTTGCTGTCCTTCAACTTGCGCAGTGCGGTCGCCTGCTCTTGCAGCACGGCCGCGGCGGCCCGGGCCACCTCTTGCGCGACCAATGACAGGCGGCTGCGACCTGCCGCGACGCAGGCCTTGAAAGTCGCCGCATCGCTGGGCATCGCGTCGGCCAGAAAGGCGCGGTCGAGCGCGATCGCCACAATCTGCTGGCGCAATTCTTCCGCGCTGCCGATCGCCATGAATTGGGCGGCCATGCGCGGCATGTCGGGGATGTTCTTCTCCAGGAACTTCAGGGGCTCCTTGAGCTGCAGCGCGATCAGGCGCCGCATGCCCTCGCGATGCTTGGTGGCCGCGACATCGGGCTGGTCAAAGACCTCGATCTCGACGCCCGTGGTCTTGTCGATCAGGGCTGGAAACCCGACCAGGGTCTGGCCACCCTTGTGCAGCTCCATCAGCTCGGGCAGTTCACCGAAGGTCCAGTCGGTGAACAGCGCACTCGGCCGCGTGGGCGTGGCTGTGTCGGTTGCCAAGGCGACCGCTTGCCGTCTCTGCTCTTGTGTCGGCGCGAACTTGGGCGCCACGGCCGCCGCCAACTTCAGCCCGGCCAGGGACTGGAATGCCGAGCGCGCCTGCACGCCAAGCTCCGACTTCAATGCCGCCAGATTGCGCCCGGTGCCGAGCAGCCGCCCATGCTCGTCGACGACACGAAAGTTCATCCACAAGTGCGGCGCGACAGTCTCGAGCTTGAAGTCATTGCGCTGGACTGCGATCTGGGTGCGTTCGCGCACGGCTTTGAGCAAGACGTCGACCAGGCTGCCCTGCGCGAACGGCGTGCTGGCGCAAAGTTCGTCGGCATAGTCGGGCAGCGGTACCAGGCGCGAACGCGGGCGCTGGTGCAGGCTCTTCACGAGTGCCAGCACCTTGGCCGGCAACATGCCTGGCACGAGCCACTCGCAGCGCTCGTCGTTGACCTGATTCAAGGCGTAGATCGGCAGCGTCACGGTCAGCCCGTCCTTGGCGTCGCCAGGCTGGTGCAGGTAGCTGGCTGCGCAGTCGATGCCGCCCAGGCGAATCACCTTCGGAAACGCATCCGTGGTGATGCCCGCGGCCTCATGGCGCATCAGCTCCTCGAGCGTGAGTTTCAGCAACTCGGGCTGGCGTTTGACCTCGTCGCGGTACCAGCGCTCCAAGCTCGTGCCGCTGGCCACGTCGGCGGGAACTTGTTGGTCGTAGAAGGCGAAGAGCAGGTCGTCGTCGATCAATACGTCCTGGCGCCGCGCCTTGTGCTCGAGCTCCTGCACCTGGCGGATCAACTTCTGGTTGTGGGCCAGGAATCCGAGCGGGGTTTCCCATTCGCCGTGCACCAGGGCTTCGCGAATGAAGATCTCGCGCGCGGCGGGCGCATCCACGCGGGCGAAGTCGACCTTGCGGCCGTTGTAGATCACGAGGCCATAAAGCGTCGCCCGTTCGAGCGCCACCACCTGCGCGGCCTTCTTCTCCCAATGCGGCTCGAGCAACTGCTTCTTCAGCAGATGGCCACCGATGCGCTCGATCCAGATCGGCTCGATGGCGGCCAGGCCGCGGCCGAACAGGCGCGTGGTCTCGACCAGTTCGCCCGCCATCAGCCAGCGGCCCGGCTTCTTCGACAGGTTGGCGCCGGGGTGGCGCCAGAACTTGATGCCGCGGGCGCCGAGGTACCAGTCGTCGTCGTCGGCCTTGCAGCCGATGTTGCCGAGCAGGCCCGCCAGCAGCGCCAGGTGGATCTGTTCGTAGTTGGCCGGCGCCGTATTCAGGCGCCAGCCATGCTCGGCGACCACGGTCAGCAGTTGGGAGTGGATGTCGCGCCACTCGCGCACCCGGCGCGGCGAGATGAAATGCTCGCGCAGGCGCTGCTCTTGCTGGCGGTTGGAGAGCTTGTGTTCCTTGTGCTCGGCGCTGTGACCGCGTCCGGCTTCGAGCCAGGCCCACAGTTTCAAGGTGCCGCTGTACTCGCTGCGTTCGTCGTCAAAGGGCTTGTGTTTCTCGTCGGCAGCCTGCGCCCTGTCCTGAGGCCTGTCGCGCACGTCCTGACCCGAGAGTGCGGCAGCGATGATCAGTACTTCGGTCAGTGACTGGCGTTCGCGCGCCTCGACGATCATGCGGCCGATGCGCGGGTCCAGCGGCAGGCGCGCGAGTTCGCAACCGGTGGCGGTGAGCTCATTGAGCTCGTCGACCGCGCCGAGTTCACCGAGCAGCG
>JANOPR010000022.1:0-1603 GCA_031421955.1 Burkholderiales bacterium | reverse complement strand
CCACCATGTCTGGAAGACCGAGGCCGGTCAGAACCTGGTGCAGATGCTGCCGCGCAAGCGCGTGGGCAAACCGAGCGATCTTGACGCGGTGCTGATGATGCTGTGTGCCAACGAGAGCCACTTCGTCAACGGCGCGGTGATCTCGGCTGACGACGGCTACGGGGTCTAGTCACTTGAGGTCGCTGACGCCGCTCGAGGCCCGCGTGCTCGGCGTGCTGGTCGAGAAGCAGCACACCGTGCCCGACACCTACCCGCTGTCGCTCAATGCACTCGTTTCCGGCTGCAACCAGAAGACCGCCCGCGCGCCCGTGATCGAGGCCAGCGATGCCGAGGTCCTGACCGCGGTCGATGGGCTCAAGGGTCTGAGCCTGGTGTTCGAAGGCAGCGGCAGCCGCGTCGTCAAGTTCGAGCACAACACCGGCCGCGTGCTTGGCGTGCCCTCGCAGTCGGTGGCGCTGCTGGCGGTGCTGATGCTGCGCGGCCCGCAGACGGCGGCCGAGCTGCGCCTGAACTGCGAGCGGTTGCACCGGTTTGCCGACATCTCGTCGGTCGAGGGCTTTCTCGACGAGCTGGCCGCCAAGGAGCCGGCACACGTGGTCAAGCTGCTTCGCGCCGCCGGCGAGCGCGAGGCGCGGTGGGCTCACCTGCTGTGTGGTGAGGTGGCCCTGCCGGCGGCGGGCGTCGCGACCGACGCACCGCACGACGTCAGCGCGGGCGAACTCGCCGCACTGAAGGCTGAACAGACGCGCCTGGCAAACGAAGTGACTGAGCTCCGCGCGCGGGTCGACCGGATGGCGCGCGAGCTGGGTGTCGACGGGCCGTGACTCGCGTCAACCAGGGATCAACGCATGCGATTTGAGTTGCCGGAACTGAAGAAGCTGACCCACGAGATGGTGATCCCGATTCGCTGGGGCGACATGGACGTGATGGGCCATGTCAACAACACGGTCTACTTCCGCTACATGGAAATTGCGCGCCTGGAGTGGATGTTCAAGATCGGCGCGCCGCCGAGTCCGGACGGCGATGGGCCGGTGATCGTCAACGCCTTCTGCAACTTCATCCGCCAGCTCGAGTACCCCGGCGATCTGCTGGCCAGGCACTATGTGGCCAACCCGGGTCGCTCGAGCTTCGATACCTTCGTCACGCTCGAGCGCCGCGACGCACCCGACATGATCTACGCCGAGGGTGGCGCAACGACGGTGTGGATCGATTTCAACGCGCAGAAGTCAGCGCCGCTGCCCGACTGGTTGCGCGCCTTGGTCGAGTAGCGCCGGGCTTCAGCGCGGTGCGTTGCGGTACAGGAATGCCGTCACGATACCCAGCAGCACCAGCAGGATGCCGTCGCCGACGATCTGCTTGACCACGACGCCGACGGGCATCGGTTGCACCGCAAGGTAGATCATGTAGGTGGGCACGACGGTCAACAGCGCCACCGCGACACCGAAGCGCAGGCCCTGACCGAGCCACGGGCGACCGGCGTCCCGGCCACGGGAATAGATCCACGCAAACGAGCCGGCCAGTAGCACATGCGCCGACAGCATGATGGGGAAGTACCGCTGCGAGTCCTCCGGGCTGCGAAACATGTGCTGCAGCTTGGCGTAAT
>JANOPR010000021.1:0-6924 GCA_031421955.1 Burkholderiales bacterium | reverse complement strand
CGGGTTGACTGCGCAACTGAAAAGGCCCCGCATTGCGGGGCCTTCAGAACGAGCGGCGCCTGAGCAAGGCGCCTACTTGGTGCCCATGATCCAGGTTGCGAGCGCCTTGGCGTCGGCCTCGTTGACTTGCGGATTGGCGGGCATTGGGACCGCGCCCCAGACGCCAGAGCCACCCTTGATGATCTTTTGCGCGAGCTTGTCGCTCGCGTCCTTCTGTCCGGCATATTTGGCCGCTACGTCCTTGTACGCCGGGCCGATGACCTTTTTGTCGGCCGCATGGCAGGCCAGGCAATTCTTTTGCTTGGCCAGGTCGGCGTTGGCGAACGCGGGCGAGGCAACGATGGCGCTCAGTGCGACGCCCAGTACGATCAATGCTTTCATGACTTCCTTCCGATATGGGGCGAGAGATGCTGGCTTACAGTGTGATCCAACGGTATTTTAGGCAATCGGGTTGACGTGCCGGTGCCTGGGAGAAATTGACATGTGGTTCATTGTGCTCGGTGTCTTGCTGATTACCTTGAAACTGGCAGATGTCGGCTTCGCCGCCGAGTGGACCTGGTGGGCGGTGCTGTCACCCTTCGCGCTGGCCGCGGTGTGGTGGGCCTACGCCGACTCCAGCGGCCTGACGAAGAAGCGGGAAATGGACAAGATCGAGGACAAGAAGGCGGCGCGGCGGCGCAAGAACATGGAAGCGCTCGGCCTGGATTCCAAGCGTCAGAAGGCCGACGAAACAGCCATGCGCGCCAGGCGCAACGTGGCCCAGCGCATCGAAAACGTGCGGACTGTCAAGCGCGAACACAACGAACAGACCATCAAGGACAGCGTGTTCGACAGCAGCCGGAGCACCGGATTCGGTGACCAGGACGCGGGCGCCAAGAAGGAGCCCTGAGCGCGCAAGCGCCGGGCCCATGGCAGCGCGCGGTCAGGCGAAGCCGTCCAGCACCGCGCCGGTGCTCGCGCTGCTGGCGTTGAACGCAAACTTGGCCAGCACGCCGCGCGTGTAACGCGGCGCCGGCTGCACCCAGGCGGCGCGACGCCGCGCCAACTCGCCGTCACTGACGTCGAGTTGCAGCAGCAACTTGTGCGCGTCGATGGTGATCATGTCGCCTTCGTGCACCAGTGCGATCGTGCCGCCCTCGAAGGCTTCGGGGGTCACATGGCCGACCACCATGCCCCAGGTGCCGCCGGAGAAGCGTCCATCGGTGATGAGGCCCACGCTCTCGCCCAGCCCCTGGCCGATCAGCGCACCCGTGGGTGCCAGCATCTCGGGCATACCGGGTCCGCCTTTGGGTCCGAGGTAGCGCAACACCATCACGTCGCCGGCGACGATCCGGTTGGCCATGATCGCCGCCAGCGCCGACTGCTCGTCGTCGAAAACTCGCGCCGGCCCGCTGATGACGGGGTTCTTCAGCCCGGTGATCTTGGCCACGCAGCCATCGGGCGACAGGTTGCCTCTCAGGATGGCCAAGTGGCCCTGTGCGTACATCGGGTTCGACAGCGGCCGGATCACGTCCTGCTCGCGCGAGGGTTCCGGCACGTCGACCAGGTTCTCTGCGACGGTCTTGCCGGTGATGGTGATGCAGTCGCCGTGCAACAGGCCGGCCTTCAGCAGCAGCTTCATCACCGCCGGGATGCCGCCGGCGCGGTGCAGGTCGATGGCCAGGTACTTGCCGCTGGGTTTGAGGTCGCACAGCACCGGCACCTTGCGGCGCACGCGCTCGAAGTCGTCGATCGACCACTCGACCTCTGCCGCATGCGCGATGGCCAGGAAGTGCAGCACCGCGTTGGTCGAGCCGCCGGTGGCCATGATCAGGGCCACCGCGTTCTCGATGCTTTTCTTCGTGACGATGTCGCGCGGCTTGAGGTCGGTCTTGACCGCTTCGACCAGCGCGCGTGCGGCGGCCCGCGTGTGTTCGACGATCGGATCCTCGACATTGGCCATCGTCGAGGCGAACGGCAGGCTCATGCCCAGCGCCTCGAATGCCGAGCTCATGGTGTTGGCGGTGTACATGCCGCCGCAGGAACCGCTGCCGGGAATCGCGCGCCGCTCGATCTGGCAGAAGTCTTCTTCGCTCATCTTGCCGGCGCTGAACTGGCCGACGGCCTCGAACACGCTGACGATGTTCAGGTCCTGGCCCTTGTATTTGCCGGGCAGGATGGTGCCGCCGTACACATAGATCGCTGGTACGTTGGCGCGCAGGATGCCCATCATGCCGCCGGGCATGTTCTTGTCGCAGCCGCCGATCACGAGCACGCCGTCCATCCACTGGCCGCCCACACAGGTCTCGACGCAGTCGGCGATGACCTCGCGCGAGACCAGCGAGTACTTCATGCCCTCGGTGCCCATCGCCATGCCGTCGGAAATCGTCGGCGTGCCGAAGGTCTGGGGGTTGGCGCCGGCTGCCTTGAGCGCATCCACCGCCGCATCGGCCAGCTTCTGCAAGCCCGAGTTGCAGGGCGTGATCGTCGAGTGGCCGTTGGCCACGCCAATCATGGGTTTGCTGAAGTCGCTCGCCTCGTAGCCCATCGCGTAGTACATCGAGCGGTTGGGCGCACGGGCGACGCCCTGCGTGATGGTCTTCGATCGGCGGTTGGCTTCGGACATGGCGCGGGTTCCAGATGGCGTAGGGGTTCGGCAGGGCCGGGTGGTCAAATATATCTGCCTGCTGGCATCGACAGCCGGCATGACCCGACGATTGGGCGGCAACCGCGGCGCCTGAACGTCATCGTTGACAATCGTCCCCTGTCACATGGAGCGTGAATCCGATGCTGGTGCATCCACAGTTCGACCCGATCGCCATTCAACTCGGCCCGGTGGGCATCCACTGGTACGGCCTGACCTACCTGGTCGCCTTCGGCTTGTTCCTGTGGTTGGCGACGCTGCGCACGCGACAGCCGCAGTTTGCGCAGACCGGCTGGAGCCGACGCGATGTCGAAGACATGTTGTTCTGGGGCGTGCTCGGGGTCATCGTCGGCGGCAGGCTCGGTTATGCGCTGTTCTACAAGCCCGGCCATTACGCCGCCAACCCGCTCGAGATCGCGATGGTCTGGAAGGGCGGCATGTCCTTCCACGGCGGTCTGCTCGGCGTGCTGGCATCGCTGGCGCTGTTTGCGCGGCAGCGGGGCCGGCCATTCTTTGAGGTCATGGACCTGATCGCACCGTGTGTGCCGCTTGGGCTGGCGTCAGGCCGCGTGGGCAACTTCATCAACGGCGAGCTGTGGGGCCGCGCCGCCGATCCCGCGCTGCCCTGGGCGATGGTTTTTCCCCAGTCAGGCACCGACATCGCGCGGCACCCGTCGCAGCTCTACCAGGTGGCGCTCGAAGGTGTGCTGCTGTTCGTGCTGCTGTGGCTGTATGCGCGCAAGCCGCGCGCGTTGGGGCAGGTGTCGGGCGTGTTTCTCATCGGCTACGGGGTGCTGCGTTTCGTGGCGGAGTTCTTTCGCGAGCCCGATCGTTTCCTGGGGCCGCTGGCGCTGGGCATGAGCATGGGACAGTGGCTCTGCGTTCCGATGGTGTTGGCGGGGGCCCTGATCTGGCTGCGCTCGCGACCCCCTGCCTGAGGCCCGGCCACCATGCGCCAGATCTTTCTCGACACCGAAACCACCGGCCTGAGTCCTGACAGCGGCGACCGCATCATCGAGATCGGTTGCCTGGAGATGGTCAACCGTCGACTGACCGAGAACAACAGGCACTACTACGTCAACCCCGAGCGACAGAGCAGCGAAGGTGCGCTCCGGGTCCACGGCCTGACCGAAGAGTTCCTGGCCGACAAGCCGCGCTTTGCCGAGATCGCCGACGACTTGCTGGCCTTTCTGGCGGGCGCCGAGGTCATCATCCACAACGCCACCTTCGACGTTGGCTTCATCGACGCGGAGTTGAAGCGCCTTGCGCGGCCGCGGCTGTCAGACCACGTCGGTCTCATCACGGATTCGCTGCAGATGGCGCGCAACATGTACCCGGGCAAGCAGAACTCGCTCGATGCGCTGTGCAAGCGCCTGGAGGTCGACAACACGCACCGTACGCTGCACGGGGCCTTGCTCGATGCGGGCCTGTTGGCCGAGGTCTATGTGCGCATGACGCGCGGCCAGAACAACCTGGTGATCGAAGCGCAGGACGCGATGGGCGGCCAGAGCGGCGTGCCGGCGGTGGACCTGCGTGCGTTTGAGCTGCTCGCGGTCGACGTCGGCCCCGACGAGGCCGCCGCGCACGAGGCTGTGCTGGCCGATCTGGGCAAGGCCTGTGGGGGGCGGACACTGTGGAGCCGTCTGGCATAATTGCGGCCTTTCCGGCGCCCCCGGAAAACACCCCGAGCACCCGACTCGGGCGGTTAACTCAGCGGTAGAGTGCCACCTTCACACGGTGGAAGTCGCAGGTTCGAACCCTGCACCGCCCACCAAGCAAAGCAAGGCCTTGCGCCACCTTCGGGTGGCGTTTTGCTTGCTGCACTGTCAACACGTCGATTTGCGCAAAGACGCAGGGCACGCCACCGGCGCTGCGCGCGATGCAGAATGAACTGGGATCGATTCAACCGGGGGCTGAGGATGACGTTGGCATTGCAGGAGCGGGTCTACGTGGTCACGGGCGGATTCGGCGCCTTGGGCCAAGCGCTGGCGGAGGAGTTGCGCGAGCAGGGCGCAAGGGTGGCGCTGCTCGACCGCGCGCAGGCGAGCCAGGGCTCGCAGGACACCGAGCGCACGCTGCATCTTGGCAGTGTTGATCTCGGTGTGCCGGGTGCTGCGCAGGGCGCGCTGGCGCACGTCGTTCAGCGCTGGCAGCGCATCGATGGCTTGATCAATGTCGCCGGCGGCTTTGCCTGGGAAACGCTGGCTGAGGGTGCGCTCGAAACCTGGGATCGGCAGTACGCGATGAACCTGCGCTCCGCGGTGGCGGCTTCACAAGCCGTGCTGCCGCACCTGGGCCGCGGTGGGCGCATCGTCAACATCGGCGCGATGGCCGCGCTCAAGGCGGGTGCGGGCACGGGTGCCTACGCGGCGTCCAAGGCCGGCGTGCTGCGTTTCACCGAGGCCTTGGCTGAAGAGCTGAAGGACCGCGGCGTGACCGTGAACGCCGTGCTGCCTAGCATCATCGACACAGCGGCCAATCGCCGTGACATGCCGGGCGCCGAGTTCGATCGCTGGGTGACGCCGCAAGCCCTGAGTCGCGTGGTCGCGTTCCTGCTGTCTGACAACGCAGCGGCAATCACGGGTGCCTGCCTGCCCGTGGCCGGGCGGGTCTGAGTCGCGTACGAAGCCTGGCCAGCCTGGGCGCACTGCGCAAGATGCGGCCGCCCGCGCTTGCGACACGCAATTGCGCCGCCCTGCGGTCAGGGCCGTTCTTCTCGGCCACCGGCAACTTCGGCGGGGGACAGGGTGGCTCGGGGCATGGTGCGATTCGCCGCGGGCTACTGCTTCGGGTCCTGCAGATCGTCGCGCCGGCTTTGCGCCCAGGCTGCCTCGTCATGACCGCGGTGGCGGACGCCGACGTTGCAATTGCTGCGGAACCGTCCGGCCGCGTCAATGGGGTGCTGCTGCAGGCAGACAGCAGGGCCGAGCCAAGTGTCAGCAGCGCCGTCCAGTAGGCGTGGGTCATGGATGGGTCTGTGTCGAAGTCTGCGCAGCTGGTTGGTGTGCCCGGCCCGCCAAGGCCGGTTGCAGGATGACGATGCCCAGCGGCGGCAGGCGCAGGTTCAGCGCGTGGAAGTGGCCGTGCGCAGCGACCGGGACGCTGTCGACACCGCCCTGGTTGCCCACGCCGCTGCCACCGTACAGCGTGGCATCGCTGTTCAGGCGCTCGCGCCAGTGCCCGGCCTGCGGTACGCCCACCAGGTAGTTGTCGCGGGGCAGCGGCGTGAAGTTGGCCACCACCAGCAGCGACGACCCATCGCGCGCGATGCGCAGGAAGCTGAGGACGCTGGACTCGGCATCGTTGCAGTCGACCCAGGCAAAGCCCGCGGGATCGAAGTCGAGTTCATACAGGGCCGGCTCGATGCGGTACAGGCGATTGAGGTCTTCGACCCATCTCTGCAGTCCGCCATGGGTGTCGTCGGCGAGCCGCCACCACTCGAGCGAATCATCGTGATTCCATTCGCGGCGCTGGCCGAATTCGCCGCCCATGAAGAGCAGCTTCTTGCCCGGGTGCGCCCACATATGGCCGAGCAACAGGCGCAGGTTGGCGAACTGCTGCCAGGTGTCGCCGGGCATCTTGTTGATCAATGAGCCCTTGCCGTGCACGACCTCGTCGTGCGACAGCGGCAGCATGAAGTTCTCGTTGAATGCGTAGACCAACGAGAAGGTCAGCTGCGAGTGGTGCCAGCGGCGGTGGACGGGGTCCTCGTGCATGTACTTCAGCGTGTCGTGCATCCAGCCCATGTTCCACTTCAGGCCAAAGCCCAGGCCACCAAGGTACGTCGGTCGCGAGACCATCGGCCACGCCGTGGATTCCTCGGCGATGATCTGCACGCCGGGGAAATCCCGGTACGCCGATTCATTGAGCAGGCGCAGGAACGACACCGCCTCGAGATTTTCGCGTCCACCAAAAGCGTTGGGAATCCACTCGCCGGCTTTGCGCGCGTAATCGAGGTAAAGCATCGACGCCACCGCGTCGACGCGCAGGCCGTCGATGTGGTACTCGTCGAGCCAGAACATCGCGCTCGACAGCAGAAAGGCGCGCACCTCGTTGCGGCCGTAGTTGAAGATCGACGAGTTCCACTCCGGGTGGAAGCCTTGCCGGGGGTCGGCATGCTCGAACAGGTGCGTGCCGTCGAAGCGCGCCAGGCCGTGCGCGTCGGCCGGGAAATGCGAGGGCACCCAGTCGAGGATCACGGCAATGCCGGCCTGGTGCAGCGTGTCGACCAGGTACTTGAAGTCTTGCGGCGTGCCATAACGCGATGTCGGCGCGAAGTAGCCCGTCGTCTGATAGCCCCA
>JANOPR010000020.1:0-5212 GCA_031421955.1 Burkholderiales bacterium | reverse complement strand
GGGCATCACCAGTTCGTCGCCGGTGGAGAACAGCGCGACGCGTGGCCGCCGGCAGACCGTCAAGGTCGCGGCGCCGACCCCTGCTGCGAGCCCGAGCGCCTGCGGCGTCATGCGCAATCCGCAGGCCAGCACCGTCGATCCCGCGAGCACGTCGTCGCCGCGGCGCCGAATCCACTGCCCCGGCTGCGGAACGGTCTTGATGCGCACGCCGCCCGCCACGGCTTCGCACTGCTCCTGCATCACGATGGCGTCGGCGCCGCCCGGCACCTGGGCGCCAGTGAAGATGCGTGCCGCGCTGCCCGCAGCCAGCGGCGCGCCGACGCTGCCCGCGGCGATGCGTTGGCTGACCGGCAAGACACGACCCGCCTCGGCCACGTCGGCAGCGCGCACCGCATAGCCGTCCATCGCGGTGTTGTCGGCGGGCGGCACGTCGATCACGGAAACGACGTCGGCCGCGAGCACGCGCCCGAGGGCGTCGAAGGTGGCCACCGACTCCGTCTGGCCGATGCGCGCGGCGGCCGCGCCGTCCACCAGGCGGGCCAATGCCTGGTCCAGACTCAGCATGGGCGCGCGGGTCTCAGACATGCGCCTGCAGGTAACGCTTGACGGCGCTCACGTCGGCCGGCAGCACGCAGAATCGCTTGGGCAACTGCTCGATGCCGTCCAGGCCAGGCGGCCGCGCCGGCTCATGCCCCAAGGCCTCGTGGATCGTGGCCGCGAACTTGGCCGGCAGAGCGGTCTCGAGCACCAGCAGGGGCTGGCCGCTTGGCCGGTGCTCGCGCCCGACCTTCAGGCCGTCGGCAGTGTGCGGGTCGATCACGAGATCAAAGCGTCGCGCCGTGTCACGGATCGTCGCGATACGGTCGGAATGGCGGCTCCTGCCGGAGGCAAAACCGTGCTCGGCAATGCGCGCGAATTCCTCGCTCGTCAACGTGAAGGATCCACGCGCCGCCAACTCTGCGCCGAACAGCTGCCGCACGCGCGCGCCATCCCGACCCAGCAGGTCGAAGATGAAACGCTCGAAGTTGCTGGCCTTGCTGATGTCCATCGACGGGCTCGACGTCTCGTGGGTCTCGGCACTGGCCCGAGGGCGGTAACTGCCGCTGCGGAAGAACTCGTCGAGGACATCGTTCTCGTTGGTGGCACAGACCAGGCGGTCGACGGCCAAGCCCATGCTGCGGGCGATGTGCCCGGCGCATATGTTGCCGAAGTTGCCGGTCGGCACGGCGAAGCTGACGCGCTCAGCGTTGGACGTTGTCGCCTGAAAGTACCCGGCGAAGTAGTACACCACCTGGGCCAGCAGGCGCGCCCAGTTGATCGAGTTCACGGTGCCGATGTGCAGCGCGCGCTTGAACGCCAGGTCGCCGCTGACGGCCTTGACGATGTCCTGGCAGTCATCGAACACGCCTTCGATGGCCAGGTTGTGGATGTTGGTGTCCTGCAGGCTGAACATCTGCGCCTGCTGGAACGGGCTCATGCGGCCATGCGGGCTGAGCATGAAGACATTGATGCCGCGCTTGCCGCGCATCGCATGTTCGGCCGCGCTGCCGGTGTCGCCTGAGGTCGCGCCCAGGATGTTGAGTGTCTGGCCGCGGCGTGCGAGTTCGTACTCGAACAGACCGCCGAGCAGCTGCATCGCCAGGTCCTTGAAAGCCAGCGTCGGGCCGTTGGACAGCCCCTGCAACCAGACACCGGGCTCCAGGGCCTTGAGCGGCACGATCGCGGCATCGCCGAACACTGCCGCGGTATAGGTCTTGCGGCACAGCCCGCGCAGGTCGTCGGCGGGGATGTCGTCGATGTACAGCGACAGGATCTCGAAGGCCAGTTCGGCATAGGGCAGCGCGCGCCACTTGGCCAGCGTCGCACTGTCGATGCGCGGGTAATGCGTCGGCAGGTACAGCCCGCCGTCGGGCGCCAGCCCTTCGAGCAGGATCTCGCAGAAGCGGCGCTCTGTCGTGTCGCCGCGGGTACTTACGTATCGCATGCGTGCGTCAGCGGTCAAGCGGACGCCGCGGATCTGGCTCTGCCAGTCCGCAGGCGTCGCCCCCTTGAGGGGGAGCGGCGAAGCCGCAACGGGGGTGGGCCCATCAAGCCAGTTCTTCCTTGCGGATGCTCACGATCGGCGTCAGCACGGTCGGCAAGACCTGCATCAGTGCCAGCGCCTTGCGCATGCGGCCTTCGACCGTGTCGTGCGTCAGGATGATCAGATCGGTCTGGCGTTCACCCTCGGCTGACTCACGCTGCAGCACGGCGTCGATCGAGATGCCGTTGTCGGCCAGGATGGTCGTGATCTTGGACAGCACACCGGCTTCGTCGGCCACGACCAGGCGCAGATAGAACGCAGTCACGACCTGCTCGATGCCCAGGATCGGCGTGTCCGCCATCGAGTCGGGCTGGAAGGCCAGATGCGGTACACGGTGGTCCGGATCGGCTGTGGCCAGCCGCGTGATGTCGACCAGGTCGGCGATGACGGCGCTGGCGGTCGGCTCGGCGCCCGCCCCCTTGCCGTAGTACAGCGTCGTGCCGACCGCGTCGCCCTGCACCATCACCGCATTCATCGCGCCTTCCACATTGGCGATCAAGCGCTTGGCAGGCACCAGCGTCGGGTGCACGCGCAATTCGATCCCGTGCTCGCGACGCTTGCTGATCCCAAGCAACTTGATGCGGTATCCCAGCTGCTCGGCATAGCGGATGTCGAGGCCCTGCAGCGCGCTGATGCCCTCGACATGCGCCTTGTCGAACTGCACCGGCACGCCGAAGGCGATCGCGCTCATGATCGTCACCTTGTGCGCGGCATCGACGCCTTCGATGTCGAAGGTCGGGTCGGCCTCGGCGTAACCCAGGCGCTGCGCTTCCTTGAGCACGACGGCAAAGTCCAGCCCCTTGGCACGCATCTCGGAGAGGATGAAATTCGTGGTGCCATTGATGATCCCGGCGACCCACTCGATGCGATTGGCGGTCAGCCCTTCACGCAGCGCCTTGATGATCGGGATGCCGCCGGCCACCGCGGCCTCGAACGCGACCATCACACCGCGCTCGCGCGCCGCCGCGAAGATCTCGTTGCCGTGCACCGCCAGCAGCGCCTTGTTGGCGGTGACGACATGCTTGCCCTGGGCGATCGCCCGCAGCACCAGCGTGCGCGCCATTGCAGTGCCGCCGATCAGTTCGACCACGATGTCGATCGCCGGGTTGTCGATCACGCGTTGGGCATCGGTCACGACCTCGACCGCGTCGCCGACGATCGCCTTGGCGCGCGCCATGTCCAGGTCGGCCACCATCGAGACCTGAATGCCACGGCCGGCGCGGCGGCGGATCTCCTGCTGATTGCGCCCGAGAACGCTGAAGGTGCCCGCGCCCACCGTGCCGATGCCCAGCAGGCCGACCTGGATCGGTTTCAAGCTTGTCGAGGTGTTCACTTGTGATGCCGCCTTCTGTAATGGCCCAGGAAGCGCGCAATGCGTTCGATGGCTTCGGTCAGGTCGTCGGAGTTGGGCAGGAAGACGATGCGCAAGTGTTCGTTGTCGGGAACGTTGAAGCCCGAGCCCTGTACGATCAGCACCTTCTCTTCGGCCAGCAGTTCGTAGGCGAATTGCTGGTCGTCTTCGATCGGATACAGCTTGGGGTCCAGCCGCGGGAACATGTACAGCGCCGCCTTGGGCTTGACCACGCTGACGCCGGGAATCTGGCTCAGCAGCGCGTAGGCCAGATCGCGTTGGCGGCACAGGCGCCCGCTCGGCGCGACCAGGTCCTTGATGCTCTGGTAGCCCCCCAGCGCGGTCTGGATCGCAAGCTGCCCCGGCGTGTTGGCGCACAGGCGCATCGAGACCAGCATGTTCAGGCCCTCGATGTAGTCCTTGGCATGGCGCTTGTCGCCCGAGACCACCATCCAGCCGGCGCGATAGCCGCAGGAGCGGTAGTTCTTCGACAAGCCGTTGAAAGTCACGAACAGCACGTCGTCGGCGAGTGACGCGATGCTGGTGTGGCTGTGGCCGTCGTAGAGCGTCTTGTCGTAGATCTCGTCGGCGAAGACGATCAGCTGGTGCTGGCGCGCGATCTCGACGATGCCTTGCAGGATGTCGTCGGGATACAGCGCGCCGGTCGGGTTGTTCGGGTTGATGACGACGATGGCCTTGGTATTGGGCGTGACGCGACTGCGGATGTCGTCGAGATCGGGCAGCCAGCCCGAGCCCTCGTCGCAGCGGTAATGCACGGGCGTGCCGCCCGACAGCGACACGACGGCGGTGTAAAGCGGGTAATCGGGCGACGGGATCAGCACTTCGTCGCCCGCATCGAGCAGCGCATTCATGCTGATGGCGATCAACTCGGAGGCGCCGTTTCCAAGGTAGACATCGTCAACCGTGACGCCGGCGACTTGTTTTTCCTGCGTGTAGTGCACCACCGCCTTGCGCGGCGCGAACAGGCCCTTGCTGTCGGTGTAGCCCGCGGCATGGGGCACGTTGCGGATCATGTCCTGCACGATCTCGTCGGGCGGCTCCAACCCGAACGCGGCGATGTTGCCGATATTGAGCTTGATGATCTTGTGGCCCTCGTCCTCCATTTGACGCGCCTTGTCCAGCACGGGGCCACGGATGTCGTAGCCGACCTTGGCCAGCTTGGCGGATTTGGTGATGGGTTTCAAGGCGCGCAACAGTGCGAAGTGGGAACTTAGAATTATCCACGCATGAAGTTCCAGCCCGACAGCCTGCCCGGCACCAACACCGTCTCGCGACATGAGCCCGGCGCGCTATGGATCAATGGCGCACGCTGGCGCTGCAGTGTGCTGGTGCCGTGGCGAGGCGAGGTACGGCCATGGCCCCTGGACGGCTTGGCTGGTTTGACGCCCGTCCACTTCGAGCAGGTGCTGGCGCTGGCCCCCGAGTTGGTGATCTTCGGCAGCGGCGAGCGGCTTCAATTCGTCTCGCCGGCGCTGTACCTCTGCCTGATCGAGGCCCGCATCGGCATTGAAACCATGGACACGGCCGCCGCCTGCCGCACCTACAACGTGCTGGCCAGCGAGGGACGCTCGGTGGTGGCCGCCCTGCTGCTGTCCGGCGACCCCTAATCGCAAGGGTCGTGCCAGCGCCCTTATAATCGCTGGCTGTATCTGCTCACGCAGGTTGTCACTGCCACCCGACGCCCCACATGACGCCAGCCCTCAATAAAGCCCTGCCGGAATTTGAAGCGCTCGCCACCAGCGGCCTGAAGATCGGCC
>JANOPR010000019.1:0-3599 GCA_031421955.1 Burkholderiales bacterium | reverse complement strand
TGCTCTGGCCGCCGGCGTCTTCGCGACCCGCCGCTGCCGGGGTCGATACCAGTTCCTGGGCCCCGGTGGCTGAGGTGTAGCCGTTCTTGAAGATCAGCAGCACCGAATCGGAACCGTTCTTCACCGCCGAGGTCACGCCAGAGAGAAACCCGTTGTGCCAGAAGCCGCCATCGCCGACGGTCGCAAGCGGGCGCTGGCCGCTCATCGGGCCCACGCCGGCCGCGCTGGACAGGCCCAGGCCGTAGCCGGTAATCGAATTGCCGACGCAGAAGGGCTCGAACATCGCGAATGAATGGCAACCGACGTCGGCGGCGACGTGGCGCGCTCCGAGATCGCGCTCGAGCAGTTTCAGCGCACTGAACACCGGGCGCTCGGGGCAACCGATGCAAAAGCCGGGCGGACGCGCTGGCACCGGTGCTGCCAGAAGCGCCGCAGCGCGGGCGCGCACGCTGTCGACTTCGTCGCGCCAGACGGCGGCGCTCGCGGTGGAAAGCGACGGCAAGAACTCGGCGACAAACCGTACCAGCCCCGGCACGATGAGCTCGGCGCTGTATTCGCAGGCCTGGCCCATCGTGGCCTTGCCGCGCACGGCGCAGGTGCTGGCCGCGCGGCCCAGCACGGCGGCCAACTCGAACTCGATGAACTCCGGGTGGCCTTCCTCGAGCACCAGCACGGCGCGCTTGCCGGCACAGAACGCGACCAGCTGGCCAGGCACCAGCGGGTAGGTGGCGTTGAGCACCAGCACCGGCAGCCGGCTTGCGCCATCTGCGCGGGCCAGATCGACTGTCGCCAGCGCAGCCATCAGGTTGTTGAAGATGCCGCCCTGCACGATCAGGCCAACGTCGGCGGCATCCGCGTTGAAGATCTCGTTGATGCCATGGTCGACGATGTAGCGCCGCGCGGCGGGCAGCCGCTGCTCGACTTTGAGCCTTTCGTGCGTGAAGGTGAACGGCGGATGGGACATGCGAGCGGGGTCGTGCGCGGCTGGCGTGGCCACCGGGTGGCGCGCCGAAAGCGCCGGCGCCAGGTTGTCCTTGCAGACGAAGCTGCCCTGCAGATGGCAAGCCCGGATGCGCAACTGCAGCATCACCGGCGTGGCTGCGGCTTCGGACAGCGGGAACGCGTGTTCGACCATGCGCACCACGTGCGGCAAGTCCGGCCTCGGGTCGAGCAGGCAGACCGACGACTTCATCGCGAAGGCGTGGCTGCGTTCCTGCACCACGCTGGAGCCTTCGCCGTAGTCTTCGCCGACGATGATCAGCGCGCCACCCACCACGCCGGGCGACGCGAGGTTGGACAGCGCGTCGGACGCGACGTTGGTGCCGACGATCGACTTCCACGTGACCGCGCCGCGCACCGGATAGTTGACCGATGCCGCGAGCATCGCGCAGGCCGCCGCTTCGTTGGTGCACGCTTCAACGTGCACGCCCAGTGTGTCGAGGTAGTCGCGCGCCTGCACCATCACGTCCAGCAGATGCGACACCGGCGAGCCCTGGTAGCCGCCGACGTAGCTGACGCCAGACTGCAGCAGCGCCTTGGTCACCGCGAGGATGCCGTCGCCGACAAAAGGCTGCCCGTCGCCAAGCTTGAGCAACTCGACCTCGCGCGCGAACGACCGCTCCATGCTTTCCTCCCGTCTCGTGCCGCGTGGCATGACCCAAAAGTCGCATGCTGGGTGGAGTGCGTGCGCGACGCATTGATGCACATCAATTTATCGTCTGGTGCCGCGTGGCCGGCCTGCCCGGTTGCTTGAGCGCTGTCCGCGCTGGGCGACCCGGCCAACAAGCCCCTTCCGATCCAGCGCGGTGCGGCCGTGCACTCAGCGCCGACGCACACGCCGGATCGAGATCGGTTGATCTGGAACAAGGGCCGCTCGCCACGCCGGGACCAAACTCCATCTTCCCGCCGAGCCCGCCGATCCCGCCGATCCTGTGACTGCGCACCAACCTTCCCGATGACCCCCGAAACAGAAGCGCCTGTGGCGCGCAAACCCGAGCTCGTCTGCCCTGCCGGTTCGCTGCGCGCGCTGCAACTCGCAGTGGACGCAGGCGCCGACGCGGTCTATCTCGGTTTGAAGGACGCCACCAACGCGCGCAACTTTGCCGGCCTGAACTTCGACGACGCGCAAGTGCGCGACGGCGTGGCCTTCGCCCACGCCCACGGTGCCAAGGTATTGATGGCGCTCAACACCTTTGCCAACGCACGCGACGCAAGCCCCTGGTACCGCGCGGCCGACACGGCGGTCGCACTCGGGGCCGACGCGCTGATCGTGGCCGACAGCGCCGTGATGGCCTATTGCCGTGTCCACCATCCGCAGCTGCGACTGCACCTGTCGGTGCAAGCGTCCGCCACCAGCTTTGAGGCGATCGAGTTCTACCGCCAGCGCTACGGCGTGCAGCGTGCGGTGCTGCCGCGCGTGCTCACGCTGTCGCAGGTGGGCCATGTGGTGCGCAACACCGCAGTCGACATCGAAGTCTTCGGCTTCGGCAGCCTGTGCGTGATGGTCGAGGGCCGCTGCGCGCTGTCGTCCTACGTCACCGGCCAGTCGCCGAACACCGCCGGGGTCTGTTCGCCGCCGTCGGCCGTGCGTTGGCAGGAAACCAAGGCCGGCATCGAGGCGCGCCTGAATGGCGTGCTGATTGACTGTTATGCCGCTGATGAGCCGCGCGGCTACCCGACGCTGTGCAAGGGCCGCTTCGACGTGGCGGGCCAGCGCGACTACGCGCTTGAGGAACCGGCCAGCCTGAACACGCTGGCCCTCCTGCCCAAGCTGATTGAACTGGGCGTGAAGGCAATCAAGATCGAGGGCCGCCAGCGCAGCCCGGCCTATGCCGAGCAGGTCACGCGGGTGTGGCGCGCGGCGATCGACCACGCCTTCGCGAACCAGGCGCGCTTCAGCGTGCAGCCGGGCTGGACGGCGACGCTGGCGCGCTTTTCCGAAGGGCAGCAGCACACGCTGGGCGCCTACAACCGGCCATGGTGCTAAAGCGGTGCTGAGCGCAGGATGATGACGATGCCCCTGACTCCGTCGGCTGCCGCCGAACGACTCGCGCTGACCGTCGGCCCGGTGCTCTACCACTGGCCTCGGCAGACGCTGCTCGATTTCTACGCTGGCATCGCCGACTCGGCCGCCGACGCGGTGGTGCTCGGCGAAACCGTCTGCGCGCGCCGCCGCGAACTGAGGTTCGACGATTGGCTGGGCCTGGCGCGCGACCTGGCGGCTGCGGGCAAGCAGGTCGTGCTGGCCACCCAGACCCTGATCGAGTCCGAGGCTGACCTCAGACTCGTGCGGCGCCTGACTGAGCAGCGCGACTTCATGGTCGAGGCCGGCGATGCCTCGGCGCTGCAGTGCCTGGCCGGCAGCGGGCCCTTCGTGCTGGGCCCGCACATCAACATCTACAGCCGGCCGGCGTTGCTTGAGCATGCCGCGCTTGGCGCGGTGCGCTGGGTCGCGCCGGTCGAGCTGTCGCTGGACGCACTGGCGTTGATCACCCCGCCGGGCTATGCGGTGCATGACACGAGCGGCCAGCCGATGGCCACCGAGATGTTCGCCTTCGGCCGGCTGCCGCTGGCGCATTCGGCGCGCTGTTTCACCGCGC
>JANOPR010000018.1:0-2659 GCA_031421955.1 Burkholderiales bacterium | reverse complement strand
GTCACCTGCTTCTCAAAGCGCGGCTCGCCACAGGCCGGACAGTCGGCGAGTGGCGGGTCTGACATCTTGCGCAGCACGTCCTTCGTGTGCCCGCAGGCGGCGCAGCGATAGGCGTAGATCGGCATGGTTCAACCTCTGAGGCAGAACCGCGAATTATAGAGGGACGGCCCTTCTCGGCCCGCCCCGGCCACCCTGCGCCTCAGTCAGCCGCATGGCGCGCGTGCGGGTGCTGGCCGGCACTGATTGCCGCCGCGATCGAGTGGCCCCGGTGCGCGATCAGCTGCGGCGCCAGGGTGCCCACGCACATGCCGATGAAAGAAGCGAACAGCCCGATCAGGTTGGCAGGGATCATGGCCCCGGGCGCGACGGTGCTGGCGGTGAGCCAGGCGCCGATGCCCAGCACGATCGAGAACAGGGCACCCTGCGTCGTCGCGCGCTTCCAGTAGGCACCCGCCACCAGCGGCACAAACGCGCCGGCCAATGTCACGTTGTAGGCGTTCTGGACCATCTCGTACATGGTGCTCGTGCTGTTGAGCGCGAACACGAGCGCGGCGGCGGTGAACGTCACCAGGATGACGCGCAGCAGGAGCAGGAACTGCTTGTCACGCATGCGCGGGGCGAAGGGCTTGAGCACGTTCTCGGTGAACAGCGCCGTCGGGGCCAGCAGTGCACCGCTGGCCGTGGACAGGATGGCCGACAGCAGGGCGCCGAAAAACATGATCTGCGCCCACATCGGCATCTTGGCCAGGATCAGGTCGGGCAGGATGCGCTGGATGTTACGGGCGTCGTCCGAGGCGAACAGGTCCTTCAAGGTCGGGTCGGCCGTCAGCGCGGAATAGGCGATGAAGATCGGCACGAAGGCGAACACGAAGTACACCAGGCCCCCGATCAGGGTGCCGCGCACCGCAGTCTTCTCGTCCTTGGCGCTGGTCATGCGCTGGAACACGTCCTGTTGTGGCACCGATCCGAAGGCGAAGGCGAAGAACGCGCCGGCCATCGCCCACCAGGCGGTGGCGTCAATGGTCGCGGGGAACATCGTGAGCTTGCCGTCGGCCGCGGCCTGCTCGAACACCTTGCCAAAGCCACCGGCGAGGTCGCCGACCAGGTAGGCGATCACGCTCAGGCCGATCACGATCACGATCGTCTGGAACAGGTCGGTGAAGGCGATTGACCACATGCCGCCGAAGATCGTGTACACCACCACGACACCCGCACCAATCAGGATCGCGGTGTTGAGGTCGACCGCGCCACCCGACAGGGTCGTGATCACAAGCCCCAGGGCGGTCATCTGCGCGGAGGTCCAGCCCAGGTAGCTCAAGACGATGGTCACGCTGGTCAGCACTTCGACGCCCTTGCCGTAGCGCTGCTTGTAGAAGTCGCCGATGGTCAGCAAGTTCATGCGGTAGAACAGCTTGGCGAACAGCAGCGCCGCGATCACCAGGCAGACCGAGGCGCCGAAGGGGTCGCCGGGGATGCCGTTCAGGCCGTCCTTGGCAAACGTCGCCGACACCGCCAGCACGGTCTCTGCACCAAACCAGGTGGCAAACACCGTGGCCACGTTCATGTACAGCGGCAACGATCGGCCGGCAACGAGAAAGTCTCGGGGGTTGTGCACCCGGCGTGCGGCGAGCAGGCCGATGGCGATGGTCACGAGCAGGTAGGCGACAACGAAGGTGATCAGCACGATGGACTCCGCGGCAACTGGGGTTGAGGACACAAACTGGGGCGCAAGTTTAGGGCTGTGCGCGGGCCTTGTTCAACGCCACAGCGGGGCAAACCGGACCAGCAGCTGCGCCACCAACAAGCCGGCCGCGAATCCGAAGCCCACCCACAGCGCCGCGCGCAGCATGCGGTTGGTGCGACGTTGTTCGTCCAGCAGGGCATGCAAGGCGGTTGGCTCGGGCGGTTGCCGCAGCGCGGCATGCAGCAGTCGCGGCAGTTCGGGCAGCAGTTTCGCGTACCGCGGTGCCTCGTCCCTCAAGCGCTCGGCCAGGCCGGCCCAGCCGATCTGCTCACTCATCCAGCGTTCGAGGAAGGGCTTGGCGGTCGTCCACAAGTCGAGGTCGGGGTCGAGCTGGCGGCCCAGGCCCTCGACGTTGAGCAGCGTCTTCTGCAGCAGTACCAGCTGCGGCTGGATCACGACATTGAACCGCCGCGAGGCCTGGAACAGCCGCAGCAGCACCTGGCCGAGCGAGATGTCCTTCAGCGGGCGGTCAAAGAGCGGCTCGCAGACGGTGCGCACAGCGCTCTCGAGCGCGTCGACGCGCGTGGTCGGCGGCACCCAGCCGCTCTCGACGTGCAACTCGGCCACGCGCTTGTAGTCGCGGCGGAAGAAGGCCGTGAAGTTCTGCGCCAGGTAGTCGCGGTCGCTGTCGGTCAGTGTGCCGACAATGCCGAAGTCCAGCGCGATGTAGCGCCCGAATGTGGCTGCGTCGATGCTGACCTGGATGTTGCCGGGGTGCATGTCGGCGTGAAAGAAGCCATCGCGGAAGACCTGAGTGAAGAAGATCGTGACCCCGTCGCGGGCCAGCTTCTTCAGGTCCACGCCGGCCGTAAGCAGCCGCTCGGTCTGGCTGATCGGCACCCCGTGCATGCGCTGCATGACCATCACATTGGGCATGCACATTTTCCACACCATCTCCGGCACCTCGACCAATGC
>JANOPR010000017.1:0-4469 GCA_031421955.1 Burkholderiales bacterium | reverse complement strand
CGCCGGTTCCGCCGCCTGCGGCTGCGTGATGGTCGTTGCGGCGGGCGGCGCCTGCGGCAGAGCGCGTGCTTGCGGCTGCGCGCGCACGGCGGGCGGGCTTGTGGGCCGCAGGGGTGGCGCGGTCTGGCGTTGAACCGAAGGCGCTTGGGCGGCAGGCGGCGCGTCGGCGGGCGCGGGCACGGTGGGCGGCGTCGCTGCCACCGTCTGCGGCCGCAGGCTCGGCGTGGCCTCGGGCGGCTCGTGGCCACTCCACATGACGCCGATCAGCGTGGCCATCGCCACGGTGCCGAAAGCGGCCATCGGCGCCGGGCGCAACCCGCGCAGGAGCGCCGCGCGCAACCCTTCGAGCCAACTCGGCGCGCGTGTTCGAGGCGGACGCAGCGCGGCCTGCGCCTGTCCGAGAATGGCTGCGCTGACGTTTGCAGGCGGCGCCACGTCGCGATCGGGCGCATGGCTCAGCGCAGCCAGCAGGTGGGCGTCGCGGGCTTCGTCGTCGGCAGGCTTGTTGTTCACGACGACTGGCCTTGCGGCAGGTAGGCGCCCATGCATGTGCGCAGCTTGGACATCGCATAGCGCAGGCGGCTCTTGGCGGTCTCGAACCCGACTTCGAGCGCCTGCGCCAGGTCCTTGAGCGAGAGGCCGTCCTCGTGGTGCAGCAGGAAGACACTGCGTTGCACGGCGGGCAGCGTATCCAGGCAGTCGAGCAGGCGCTGGCCCGCGGCGCGCCAGAACGCGCGCTCCTCGGCGCTTGCCGCAGCGACAGAACTCACGGCTGCCGGCCAGGCCTGCCAGGCTGCCGCGTCAGTGGCCGGTTGCCACGTTTGACCCGCCTCGTCGCCGACGTCGAGCGCGACTTCCCTGCCGCTCTTGCGCAACTGGTCGATGGCGCGGTGGTGCCCGAGCGTGAACAGCCAGGTGCGAAACGTGGCGCCCTGCGGCGACCAGCGCGCGCGGGCCTGGACCACGCGCAGCCAGGTGTCCTGAAACACCTCGTCGGCCTGCATGCCGGCCTCACGCCCGAGCACCCGGCGCAGGAAGCGGTAAAGCGCGGCATGGTGGCGCGCATACAGGCGCTCGAATGCCCGTGCGTCGCCCTGCGCGAAGGCGCGCATCAGGGCGTTGTCGTCGGGGGTGGCGTCATCGTTCATCGGTGGCGTGGGGGCATGGGGTCGCCAAGGTCTTGTACGTGCCAAACCTGCCGATGGGGTCATGCCGGCGCCGTCAGCCCGCGTCGCCCAGCACCCGCAGAATTTCCCGCCCATACGCCTCGAGCTTCTTGGCGCCGACGCCGCTGATGCCGGCCAGCTCATCCAGTGTGCCCGGCTGCTCGCGCGCCATCGCGGCCAGCGCGGCGTCGTGGAACACGACATAGGCCGGCAGGTTGTGTTCGCGCGCGACTTCGGCGCGCCAGGCCTTCAGCGCCGCGAAGCGCTGCTGTGCCACGACGTCGAGCTCGGCGGCCGCTGCCGGCGTGCGGCTCGAGCCGCCGCGCTCCTTGCGCACCCGCGTGCGCGGCGCCGCAGCGCGCGGCACCCGCAGCACGATCGGCACTTCGCCCTTCAGCACCTCGCGCGCGCTCTCGGTCAGCGCCAGTGTGTTGTATTCGCCCTGCGGCACCACGTGGCCCAGCGCCACCAACTGGCGCAGCACGCCGCGCCAACGCGCGTCGTCGAGATCGGTGCCGATGGCAAAGGTCGACAACCCCTGATGCCCGTGCTGCGTGACCTTGTCGGTGACCTTGCCACGCAGCACATCGATCAGGTGGCCGGCGCCGAAGCTCAGGCCGCTGTGGTGCTGGAAGCGGTAGATGCACGACAGCAGCTTGCGCGCGGCGTCGGTGCCGTCCCAGGTATCGGGGTTTGTCAGGCAGTTATCGCAATTCCCGCACACCGAACTCGCTTCGCCGAAGTAGCCGAGCAGGCGCACGCGCCGGCAGTCGTGGGCTTCTGCCAGCGCCAACAGCGCGTCGAGCTTGCCGCGCTGCACGCGCTTGAACTCCTCGGCGGCCGGGCTCTCGTCGATCATGCGGCGTTGATTCACGACGTCTTGCAGGCCGTAGGCCATCCAGGCGTCAGCCGGCGCGCCGTCGCGCCCGGCGCGGCCGGTCTCCTGGTAGTAGGCCTCGATGTTCTTGGGCAGGTCCAGGTGGGCGACGAAGCGCACGTCGGGCTTGTCGATGCCCATGCCGAAGGCGATGGTGGCGACCATCACGATCGCGTCTTCGCGCAGGAAGCGGTCCTGGTGGCGCTGGCGCAGGCCCGCATCGAGGCCGGCGTGGTAGGGCAGGGCGGTGATGCCCTCGTCGTTGAGCCAGGCCGCCGTCTCCTCCACCTTCTTGCGCGTGCCGCAATAGACGATGCCGGCTTCGCCCTCATGCTCGTCGCGCAGGAAGCGCAGCAACTGGCGCTTGGGTTCGTCCTTCTCGACGATGCCGTAGCGGATGTTGGGCCGGTCGAAACTGGCGACGAAGGTCTCGGCGCCTTCGAGCGCCAGGCGCGTCACGATGTCGGCGCGCGTGATGTGGTCTGCCGTGGCGGTGAGCGCAATGCGCGGCACGCCGGCGTAACGCTCGTGCAGCACCGACAGGCCCAGGTACTCCTCGCGGAAGTCGTGCCCCCACTGGCTGACGCAATGCGCCTCGTCGATGGCAAACAGGCTCAAGAGGCCACGCTCGTGCAGCGAGTCGAGCATGCCCAGAAAGCGCGGCGTCAGGAGCCGCTCGGGGGCGGCATAGAGCAGCACCAGGCGGCCGGTTCGCAGCTCGCGCTCGATGCGCGAAGCCTCGTCGCTGCTCAGCGTGGAGTTGAGGAACGCCGCGTGCACGCCGACTTCCTCGAGCGCGCCGACCTGGTCGTGCATCAGCGCGATCAGCGGACTGACGACCACGGCGACGCCCTGGCCGCCGCGGTGGCGCACGATGGCCGGCACCTGGTAGCACAGGCTCTTGCCGCCGCCGGTGGGCATCAGCACCAGCGCGTCGCCGCCGGCCACCACATGGTCAACGACCGCAGCCTGCTGTCCGCGGAATTCGCTGTAGCCGAAGACCTCGTGCAGGACCTGTTGGGCGGTGGCGGCGGGCGCGGCGGCGAGGGTCTCGGTCATGGGCGGTGGCGATGGTAAGGCAGGGGCCCGCGCGGGCAGCGTCCTCGGTATCATCGCCGTCTCGGCTTCCCCATTCACCGCCTGCGCAAGGAGCGCCCCATGGCCTCGGTCAACAAAGTCATCCTCATCGGCAATCTCGGCAAGGACCCGGAGGTGCGCTACGCACCCAGCGGCTCGGCCATCTGCAACGTCACGCTGGCCACCAGCCGGCAGTGGAAGGACAAGACCAGCGGCGAGAAGCAGGAAGAGACCGAATGGCACCGCGTGGTGTTCTACGACCGCCTGGCCGAAATCGCCGGCGAGTACCTGAAGAAGGGGCGCCCGGTCTACGTCGAGGGGCGCCTGAAGACGCGCAAGTGGACCGACAAGGAAGGCGTCGAGAAATACACCACCGAGATCGTGGCCAGCGAAATGCAACTGCTGGGCAGCCGCGAGGGCACAGGCGGCGACGAGGCCGGCGGCGGCCAGCGCAGCGCACCCGCATCGCGCCCGGCAGCGGGCCGGCCTGCGGCCACGGCGGCTAAGTCGTCGTCGGGCTTTGCCGACATGGATGACGACATTCCGTTCTAGGCCCGCCCCGTCAGCGCAGGCCGCGGAACACCTCGGGCCGCCACACCGCGGCTGCGCGACCCCAGCACTCCGGCCCACTGCGCTTGCCAGCCGATGACCGATCCGCGCCCCCCGACCGACAGCGAAACCGCGGAGTTCATCGCCTTCGAGGAGTTCCGCAGCGGCCTGTCGCATGGGCGCTTTCGCGTCATCGTCGACCCCGCTCTGGCGCAGCGGTTCGTGGCGCAACGGCTCCATGCCACGCCGGTCGCGCTCGCGCTCATCGGGCCCGGGATCGCACTCGCGCTCGCGGGCTTTGCGATTGCAGGTGCGGTGCTGGTGGCGGGCGGCCTGCTGTTCAGGCGCAGCATCAAGTGGCAGGCGGGCAAGATCCTGCTGCAACTGGCAAGCCGGCAGCCGGCGGCGTATTACGACGCCACCACCAACGGCGTCATGGAAGTGCGGCGCGCCTAGCGCGCAACGGAGATGCCGATGGCCAACCCACCCCGCGAGGTCCTGCACCTGGTGCAAGGACGCGACTACCAGTTCGAGATTCAATTCGGCAGCGGCATCACGCCACTGCAGAGCGACCTGCCACCGCCGCTCGGCGCAGGCCAGGGGCCCTCGCCGGAGATGATGCTGGCGGCGGCCGTCGGCAACTGCCTGGCGGCCTCACTGCTGTATTCGCTACGCAAGTACAAGCAGCAGCCCGAGCCGATCTCGGCCGAGGTGGCGGTAGAGACCGGGCGCAACGCCGAAAACCGCATCCGAGTCACGCGCCTGCAAGTCGTGCTCAGGCTCGGCCAGCCGGCTGCTGC
>JANOPR010000016.1:0-5283 GCA_031421955.1 Burkholderiales bacterium | reverse complement strand
AGGCGCTCGCCGGTCTGGCCGTGCCGCTCAAGGCCCGCGCGGGCCTGCATGTGGGCGCCGTGATCCTGCGCGAGAACAGCCCTGAGGATGTGGCGCGCGGTGCCAAGCCCCTCGAAGTCGACGGTCTGGCCAAACCGACTGCGGCGCGGGTCATGTCCATTGCCAGAGGCGGACAGACCTTGCTGACGCCCGAGGCACGACAAGCCCTGGGGCAGACGGCGCTGAAGCTCGAGTCGCATGGTTTCTGGATGATCAAGGGCGTGTCCGACCCGCTCGAGTTGTTCGAGGTCGGGCTGCCGGCGCAGCGCTTCGTCGCACCGCCGGACGGCGAAAAGGTCTATCGCGTCGTGCGACAGGCCGACTGGTGGCTACCGATCAGGGAGATCCCCAGCAACCTGCCGTTCCAGGGCACGTCCTTCATCGGCCGCGAGCGTGAACTCGACGATGTCAAGGCACTGCTCAAGAAGGCGCGCCTGCTGACGCTGCTGGGCATGGGCGGCCTGGGCAAGACCAGGCTGTCCCTTCAGGTCGCTGCGGAGACGATCCACGAATACCCGGACGGGGCCTGGTTCCTTGACCTTGCCCCGATCCGGGACCCGGCATTGGTACTGAGCGAGGCAGCGCAGGTGCTCGACGTGCGCGAAGAGCCCGACCGGCCGCTGTTGCAGACGTTGTGCGCCCACCTGAAGGCCAAGCGGGTGCTGATCATCGTCGACAACTGCGAACACCTGATCAAGGCGTCGGCAGATCTGGTGCATGCGATCTTGAAAGCGGCACCCCAGGTCCGCATGATCGCCTCCAGTCGCGAGGCACTGCATGTACCGGGCGAGCATGCCTACCCGATCCTGCCGCTGCCGGTACCGCAGCGCGGCGACAGCGTCGAGAAGCTTGCGCAGTCGACCGCAGTACGCCTGTTCGTGGAACGCGCGCAACAGCACAAGCCGACCTTCGCGCTCAATGAGCGCGAGGCGCCCGAGGTTGCCGAGCTGGTCGCGCGCCTGGAGGGCATTCCGCTGGCACTCGAGTTGGCCGCGGCACGGGTGCGTTCGCTCTCGGTCGCGGACATCAATGCGCGCCTGAAGGACCGCTACAAGATCCTGACCGGCGGTGCCCGCGTGTTGCAGGAGCGCCAGCAGACCCTGCGCGCGCTGGTCGACTGGTCGTACGAGCTGCTGAACGAATCCGAGCAGACGTTCCTCAATCGATTGGGAGTCTTCGTCGGCGGCTTCGACCTGGAGGCGGCCGAACAGGTGTGCGGCACCGATCCGCTGGCCGCCGACGACATCCTCGACCTGCTCGGTTCGCTGGTCGAGAAGTCGCTCGTGATGCTCGATGAGAGCGCGGGGACGGCGCGCTACCGGATGTTGGAGACGATCCGCGAATACGCCAGCGAGAAGCTGGAGAAAAGCGGCGAGAAGAACACGCTTTGCGAGCACCATTGCCAGCACTTCTTCGTCCTGGCAAAGCGGATCCGCGACGGATTGAAGGGCGACGAGCAGAGCCAATGGACCGAGCGCGCGGAGCTCGAGATCGACAACCTGCGCGCGGCCATCGCGTTGCCGCTGACGGGCGGGTTCGAGGCCCTGATGGCGGTCAAGTACTGCGTGGCCCTGCAAGGCTTCTGGATCCTGCGCGGCTATGCCACCGAAGGGCGCAAGTTGGTCCGCGCGGCGTTGGCACTGCCCGACGTACAGACTTCGGACCTGGCACAGGCCTTCGCCTACTACGCCGGCGCCCTGCTGGCCGCCAGTCAAAGCGACCATGTCGATGCGCAGTCGATGCTCGAGCGTTGCCTGGCGCTGTACCGGTCACTGGGACAGGAAGTGAATGTCGCGGCCACCCTGTCGACATTGGCCGAAGCGCGGCTGCATGTAGGCGACCCGGCGGGTGCGCGCGACAACGAGCTGCAAGCGCTGCAGATATTTCGCAACAAGGCCGACCGCATCGGCGAAGCGATCGGCCTCTTGCACCTGGGGCAAATCGCCCTCTACAACGCGGACGACGACCATGCGCGGGAGTTCCTGGAACAGTCGCTGGCTCTGGCACGCGAGTTGAAGCACCAGGAAGTCGAAGGCGAATGTGAGTTGACGCTTGGCGAGGCGGCGATCGAGGCTGGAGACCAGCCCAGGGCGTTCGCGCGCTTCTCCCGCTCTCGCGCCATCTGCCACGATGCCGGCGACAAGCGCGGCATGGTACGCGCCACCCGATGGCTCGGCCGCCTCGATCTCGAGAGCGGCAACCTAAATCAGGCGCGCGAGCGATTGAACGAGTCATTGCGCGCATTTCGCGCCTTCGAGATGCGCGAGGAACTCGTCTGCGCCCTGGAAGACCACGCGCTGCTCGCGCAGCGCTGCGACGCGACCGAACTGGCGGTCCGACTGGCGGCGGCCGCCACGACGCAGAGGGAACGGCTGGCACTGGCGCGCAAGCCGCGCGCGGCAGCCCAATGGGCTGCCGAGATGACGGGCATCAGGAGCGGCCTGGATGCGGCTCAGGCCGAGTTGGCCGGGCTTGAGGGACAGCAATGGGAAGTCGAGCAAGCCATCGCTGCGGCACTGACGGTCCGCTGAAAATACAAACGGCCGCCTTGAGGCGGCCGTCTGTCCCAGGCGGGAGTCCGGTTGCTCAGGCCTGCCGACGGCGACGCGCCATGAAGCCAACGGCCGCCAGGCCGGCGAGCATCAGG
This sequence comes from Burkholderiales bacterium, assembly GCA_031421955.1. GTDB lineage: Bacteria > Pseudomonadota > Gammaproteobacteria > Burkholderiales > Burkholderiaceae_C > CADEEN01. The sequence goes on along the minus strand of JANOPR010000016.1, from coordinate 2,597 downwards.
GCGTAGGTCTGCGGCTCAGGCACCGGCGTGATCGACCCAACACCAACGTTCGCACTGACTCCACAGGACGCGCTGGGCCTGAAAATGCACGCCGGGCCCGTCGAGGGCGACGTGAAATAGATCAGGTCGCCAAAGGTCGCCTGATTGCCCCCGACGACCGGGCCGGCATAGACGTACAGCGCAAACGAGTAGAGCCCATTGCCCGCAATGCTTGACGCAGCGCCCGTCGGCGTGAAGTTGGCGAAGAATCCCGCCTCGATGCCCGTCAGCAACCCACCCGTGACCGTGAACGACTGAATCGAGACCGGACCGGTCAGAACGTCAAAGGTCTCGAGGATGGTGGACGGCGCGGCCGTGTTGTAAAAGCCCACGGACATCGACGAGAAGCTAAGTCCTGTGCATCCGCCCGCATGCGTGCCGTTTCCCAGCGCCGCGCAATTGCCGTCGAGTTCGATCTGGCCCGATGCCTCCCAACCCAGCGAAGGGAAGATGCCACCGAACACCGGATCAATGCTGACGCCATAGGATGCCGCCTGCGCCGACCCTACGCCGCCCAGCAGCGCAGCCCCCGCGAGGACGGCAGTACCGAGTTTTCTCACCAGTGCACGAAACATGTGAACCCTTCCTGTGACAGGCTGTGAATTGAGATTGTTCTTTGTCAGCCCGCTGTGTCGTGATTTTAGGGACAACACTCCGTTACGTGCTCCCTCCGGCACCCCCGACCCGGGGTGTCGGGATAACCCTTGCACTTGGCCCGCACACCCAGGTCGGCACGCTCTGCAGGCGAACGCGCCTGACGTCGCGTCACGTCCCCACATGACCTTCTTGATCCTCGTCTCAGCGCGGCATCCGAACTCCTTCTGCGCGCCTACGGGTCGCCGTGGCGGCTGGGCCCATGGTGCCAGTAACGCGCGCCCGCACGCCGCTCGCACAGCAACGGTTCGCTCGGCGCAAGCGCGCTGCTCCAGGTCCAGGCGCCGCAGGCGTCTGTGCGCAGCAAGACGACACCTTGCTCGGCAAAGCGCGCTGCCACTGCAGGCGCCGGGTGGCCGAAACGGTTGCGGTAGCCGGCCTGGACGACGGCCACCTCGGGCGCGACGGCCGCGATGAATGCCGCACTGGACGACGTCTTGCTGCCATGGTGCGGTACCACCAGCACCGTGCTGCGCACCAGGGCGTCCCTGCCCGCCAGCAGCCGCTGCTCCTGCTCGGCCTCGATGTCGCCGGTCAGCAGCAGGCTGCGCCCATGGGCATCGGCCACGCGCAACACGCAGCTCATCGTGTTGGGCTTGGGCGCCGCACGCTCATAGTCCTGCGCGCTCGGGTGCAGCACCGTGAAGTCGACGCCGTCCCACTGCCACTGCTGACCTGCCTCGCAGCGCGTGTGCGGCGTCAGGCCAGCGCGCAGGGGATGCGTCGCCTCGAGCGAGGACGACAGTGCCTGTACCGGCACACCGGCAAGCAGCGCGGCCGCTCCGCCGACATGGTCGGCATCGCGATGGCTCAGCATCAACAGGTCGATCTGACGCGTGGCCCGGGCCCGCAGCAACGGCAGCAGCACACGCGTGCCGGCCTCGCTATCGCGTGAGTACTGAGGGCCGGCATCGTGCAGCAGCAAGTGGTTGCGCGTGCGCACCAACACCGCGCTGCCCTGGCCGACGTCGACCACCGTCGCTTCCCAAGCACCCTGGGCCGGCCGCGGCTGCGGTGGCAGCCACAGCGGCAGCAGCAAAGGCACGGCCAACGCGCGCAGGCGCCATGGCAAGGGCGCCACCAGCAGGACGGCGCCCAAGAGCCCGGCCGCCTGCGCCCAGGGCGGTGCCGCGCCGGCGGTCCAGACAGCGCCCGGCCAGGACGCGAGCCAACCCAGCGCGGCCACCAACGCCTGCACCAGCCAGGCGCCGGCGTGCCACAGTGGCGGTGCCAGCGTGCCAAGCAGCGCCAGCGGCGTGATCAACAGCGTGACCAGCGGAATGGCCACCAGATTGGCTACGAACCCGACCACCGACACCTGCTGGAAGAACACCAGCGTCAGCGGCGCCAAGCCGAGCGTGGCCACGACCTGGGTGCGCAGGCCGTAGCGCAGCACTTGCACGATGGCCTGTCGACGACCGGCCGCAGGCGTCCCATCGTGCTGCACCGGCGTCGACGCCAACAGCAGCCCCACGGCCGCGAACGACAGCCAGAAGCCCGGCTGCACCAACGCCCAGGGGTCGATGACGCTGACGACCAGCGCCGCCGCCAGCAGCACCAGCGGCCAGGGCCAGCGCACGCCCAGCGAGCTCAGCAGCGCCGCCGTGACCAGCATCCACACCGTGCGCTGCGCCGGCACGCCCCAGCCGGCGAGCAACGCATACAGCGCAGCGCAGGCCACACCGCCCCAGCGCGCTGCCACCGGCGCGGGCACCAGCAGCATCGTGCGCGCGCTGCGCCGCCAAAGCCAGCCGACCAGGGCCCCGGCGATCCAGGCGAACATCGTCACATGCAGGCCGCTGATGCTGACCAGGTGCGCGATGCCTGTCGTGCGAAACAACTCCCAATCGCTGCGCTCGATGGCGGCCTGGTCCCCCACCGCCAATGCGGCCAGCACGCCGGCC
>JANOPR010000015.1:0-1807 GCA_031421955.1 Burkholderiales bacterium | reverse complement strand
AGACGCGGCAGCGTGATCGGGCTGGCGTCCCAGTCGCGCTTCGCCTCGGCCGCCCATTGGGCGCGCAAGGCGCTGTGCTTGCGGCCGGTGGCCGCGCTGCGCTTGGCGACGCGGCCGGCCAGGGCTTCGTCTTTGCGCACGCGGGCTTTGAGCAGGGCCGTCAGCGCCGGCATCGCCACCGTGGTGTCGGCGACGATGCGCTGGTTGGCATACAGCAGGCGCTGGTAGTCCATCGCCCAGGCCGAAATGTTGAGGTCACCGAAGCCGATGTCGATCCACTGGCAGCCCTTGGGTGTCAGGCTCACCAGTTCGCGCGTGGCGCTGGTCAACATCGTCGTTGGGCGCTCCCAGTCGCGCACGTCGATGCACAGCACCACATCGGCGTCTTTGAACATGTCCTTGGACATGCTCAGGTTCAGTGGGTGCTTGCTCGGGAAGTTCAGGCGCAGGTTGAGGTCGTAGACCGGTGCGCCGAGTGTTTCGGCAAGCTGAACCAGGGCATGGAAGCCCTTCGTATCGCGGCCGGCGTATTCGGCCAGGATGACGGGGCGTTTGGCCGCTGCGAGCGTGTCGGCCGCCCTGGCCAGCGCGGCCGGGTCGGGAGCGATCGGCGACGGCACGGTCTGGAAGCCCTTGGGCGGCAACGGCACCTCGTGCTCGAGCTTCTTTTCCTGCAGCCAGGCGTCGTAGCACATGTACACCGGCCCGCGCGGCTCGGTCATCATGACCGAGTAGGCGCGAGCGAAAGCCTCGGGCACGCCGTCGACCGTCGTCGGCTGGTAATCCCACTTGGTGTAGTCGCGCACCGCCTGGCCTTGCGACTGCGCCGAGTGGATCCAGTCGATCTTCGGTCGGCGCTTGGTTTCGTCCATCGGCCCGGTGGCGCCGACGATGAACACCGGCGCACGGTCGATGTAGGCGTAGTACACGGCCATGTTGGCGTGCAGCAGGCCAACCAGGTTGTGCAGGATGGCGACCATCGGCTTGCCACTGGCCTTGGCGTAGCCGTGCGCGATCTGCACGGCAGTCTCTTCGTGCTGGCACAGCATCATCTGCGGCAGATTGCCACCGTAGTTGACGATCGAGTCGTGCAGCCCGCGGTAGCTGGCGCCCGGGTTCAAGGCCGCGTAAGGCAAGTCGTAGCGGTGCAGCAGGTCGACGATGACGTCGGCACCCCAGCGATCCTTGGGCTTGACGGCGCGCGGCGTCTTCTTCGGCTTGCTGACGCCGGCGTACTCTTCGCTCTTGGACATGCAGGCCTTGGTGTGGTGCCGCCTCAGGCGGCAGCCTTCAGTTCAGCCGTGGCGGGCATCGCCACGCACTTGGCCGCATCGATGCGGGCCCAGACCGGCTCGCCGATTCGGGTGTAGATGGTCGGATGCGTGCGCGACAGCATCGTGCGCGGACCCACCTTCACCACCCAGTCGAGCGACTCGCCCAGAAACACCTTCTGGTTGACGACGCCGCTGAGCACATTGGTGCCCGCCTCCAGCGGCTGCTGCGACAGGCGAACATCCTCGGGCCGGATCGACAAAATCACCTTGTCGCCCGGCTTCACGGTCTCGACCGAGTACGAGTGCAGGAGTCCGATTTCGGTGTCGATCATGTAGAAGCGGTCCTCGGCGCAGCTTTCTCTGACCGTGCCCTCGACGAAGTTGGTGGTGCCGACGAAGTCAGCCACGAACTGCGTCTGCGGCCGCTCGTAGATGTCGCGCGGCGAGCCGATCTGCTGGATGCGGCCCTGATTCATCACCGCCACCTGGTGCGACAAGGCCAGCGCCTCACTCTGGTCGTGCGTGACGTAGAC
>JANOPR010000014.1:0-9795 GCA_031421955.1 Burkholderiales bacterium | reverse complement strand
CACCAGCGCCTTGGCGTGGTAGGTCCAGGGCTGGCCGTCGACGATGAAGACCAGGCCCTCGGTCGGCAAGGAGGCGCGGGGGTCCCCCAGCGTCGCGCCGCCGACCTGCACCTGGCCCTGCGCGATCAGCGCCGTGCAGTGGCGCCGGGTGCCAAAGCCCTGGCTGAACAGGATCTGGGCCAGGGTCTGCGTGGCTGCGACGGTCACACCGCGCCGCCGATGTCGCGCGCGGCCGGCAGCGCGGGCAGGCCCGTCGCGTGGTGGATGGCGTTGATGACTGCACGCGCAGTGACTTCAGCGGCCAGCGTCCCGATCAGCGTCACGTCGCCGCGCCGCCCATTCGACCCGGTCGCCAGTGCGAACAGGGTGTCGCCGTCAAATGGGGTGTGGATCGGGTTGATGCAGCGCGCCAGGCCGTCATGCGCCATGCTGGCCAGCTTGCGGCATTGCGCCTTGTCGAGCTGCGCGTCGGTGGCGACGATGCCGATCGTCGTGGCCATGCCGGGTGTCAGGCGCTGCGGCAGTTCACCTCGGGCCAATGCGGCTGCGGTGTTCAGCAGGTGCCGGCTCTCCGCCTTGGTGCGGGCACCTGCCAGCAGGCTGCCGTCGGCGGGGTCGATCACGTCACCGGTGGCGTTGACCGCGACCAGGGCCGCCACGGTAACGCTGCCGACGCGGATCGACGCCGTACCGATGCCCCCCCGCATGGCGCGGTCGATGCCAAACAGCTTGCCGACCGTGGCCCCCGCACCGGCGCCGACATTGCCTTGTGCCGGCCGCTCGGCGCGCGCGGCGGTGCAGGCGGCATAGCCGGCCGCGGCGTCGGGGCGGATCGACAGGTCGCCCTGCCAGAGGTCGAAGAGCACGGCCGCGGGCACGATCGGTACGCGCACGGCGCCGACCGCCAGACCATGCCCCTGTTCTTCGAGCCAGCGCATCACGCCGCCGGCAGCGTCCAGGCCAAAGGCGCTGCCCCCCGTGAGCAGCACGGCGTGCACGCGGTCGACCAGGTTCTCGGGCTGCAACAAGTCAGTCTCGCGCGTGCCAGGGGCCCCGCCGCGCACGTCGACGCCCGCCACCGCACCCTGCGGGCACAGCAGCACGCTGCAGCCGGTGGCGCGCAAAGGGTGCGTGAAATGGCCGACCGACAGGCCGGCCACGTCCGTGATCGCATCGTGCAGCAGCGCGTTCATGGCGCGTTGATCAGCATTGCGGTGAACGCGATCCACATTCCGACCAGGACGGCGCTGCTCGCGGCATAGGCCCTGAAGCGGTGCTTCACCCGGTTGGTCGTGCAATGGATGGCGCTGTGCAGCACACGCAGCCCGACATACAGCCAGGCCGCAGCCAGCATCCACGCTGAGGTGAGCTGGGTCATGGTCAGTGCCAGGCACAGGACATAGAACAGCACCGGCGCTTCGAAAAGGTTGCGGAAGTTGTCGGCGCAATTGACGCGCTCCAGGATCGCATTGGACTGGACCGAAGAGGCGATCGTGCGCAGCGAGATGCGGCGCTCGCGCAATTCTCCGATGCGCTGCGCCAGCATCGCGCCGGCGACCACCGCGGTGAGGCCGACCATCGCGGCGATCGGCAGCAGCGCGGCCGTATTCAAGCTGGTCATGCAAAAACTCCGGCGCCGTCCTGCATCCGTTGACTGATCTCGCCCAGGTGGTGCAGGGTGTCGCCATGGGCCAACTCGAGCATGGTCAGGCGCTTGAAGTAGTGGCTGGCGGCGCACTCGTCGGTGACGCCGATGCCGCCATGCATCTGGATGCATTGCTGGCCGACGAAGCGCATCGACTGACCCAGTTGCACCTTGGCCTGTGACAGTGCGCGCCGGCGCTGGGCTGGCGCCTCGCCCAGCTTCAAGGTCGCGAAGTAGCTCATCGAGCGCGCCAGCTCGAGCTGCATCTTCACGTCGGCCATGCGGTGGCGCAGGGCCTGGAAGCTGGCGATCGGCACGCCGAATTGTTTGCGTGTGTTCATGTAGTCGACCGTGATGGCCACCAGACGCTCCATCAGGCCCACACCCTCGGCACAGGCCGCGGCGATGCCGATGTCATTGCCGAGATCGAGCGCTGCGGCGGCGTCAGGCATCAGGCACTGCGCAGGCGAGGCCGCCAGCGTGATGTCGGCCGCGCGCCCGCCGTCCTGCGTCGGGTAGGCGCGCACCGCGCAGCGTCCGCGCTCGACAACGAAGAGTCCGATCGGTGCCACCGTGTGCGGCCCGACCCGCGCGGGCACCAGGAATGCATCCGCCTCGTCGCCTGCGGGCACCAGGCACTTGTGGCCGCTCAGCGCCCAACCGCCCGCGGCCTGCGTGGCCACGGTCGCGGACGCCCCGAGCCGGTAGCGTGCGCCGGTCTCCTGCTGTGCGGGCACGACCAGGGCCGAGCCGTCGGCGACGCGCGGCAGCCATTGCGACTGCACATCCGCGTCGGCCCGAGCGAGCAGGGCCGGCGCCACCAAGGCTGCGGCGGCATAGGGCGCGTTGACCAGTCCACGGCCGAGTTCCTCCATCACCACCATCGCCTCGACGGCGCCGAACCCGAGGCCGCCATGCGCGGCGGGCACGACCAGGCCGGTCAGTCCGAGTTCGGCCAACTCGGCATAAACCTCGCGCGTCCTGCCGCCGGTCTTGGCCAATTTGTGTCGGCGCTGGAACGAGAAGCCCTTTTCAACCCAGCGCTGGACTGCATCGCGCAAAGAGACCTGGTCATCTGTGAAATCGAAGTCCATGCTCAATTCCCCAACACCGTCTGGGCCACGATGTTCCTCTGTACCTCGTTGGATCCACCGTAGATCGTTGTCTTGCGGTAGTTGAAGTAGGTGGCAGCCAACGGCGCGCAATGTGCCGCGCCGACATGCTCGCCCTGCCAGCCCGCGTCCATCGCTTCCTTGATCCAGGGCAGGGCGAACGGCCCGGCGGCCAGCATCATCAGCTCGGTATAGCGCTGCTGAATTTCGCTGCCGCGGATCTTCAGCAGGCCCGCCACGTCCAGGCTCTGCTTGCCGCTCTTCTCGCCGGACAGCACGCGCAGGGCCATCATTTCCAGCGCCACGATATCGACCTCCAGCAGCGCAACCTGGTCGCGGAATCGGTGGTCGTCCCACAGACCTTCGGCCTTGGCGATGCGTTTGAGGCGCTCGAGCTCGCGCTTGGCGCGATTCACGTCGGCGATGTTGGTGCGCTCGTGCGAGAGCAGGTGCTTGGCATAGGTCCAGCCCTTGTTCTCCTGGCCGATCAGTTGGTCGGCCGGAACCTCGACGTTGTCGAACCAGACTTCGTTGATCTCGCGGCTGCCGTCGAGCATTTCGATCGGACGCACGCTCACGCCCGGGCTCTTCATGTCGATCAGCAGGAAGGAGATACCGGTCTGCGGCTTGCCTTCGCTGCTGGTGCGCACCAGGCAGAAGATCCAGTCGCCATGCTGGGCCAGCGTGGTCCAGGTTTTCTGCCCGTTGACGACGTAGTAGTCGCCGCGACGCTCGGCCTTGCACTTGAGCGAGGCCAGGTCCGACCCGGACCCCGGCTCGCTGTAGCCCTGGCTCCACCATGCGTCGCCGCTGGCGATGCCGGGCAGGAAGCGGCGCTGCTGCTCGGGCGTGCCAAAGCTCATGATCACGGGCGCCACCATCACCGGGCCGAAGGGCACCACGCGCGGCGCGCCTGCCAGCGCGCATTCCTCCTCGAACAGGTGGCGCTGCACGGCCGTCCAACCCGGGCCGCCGAATTCTTGCGGCCAGCCCCAACCAAGCCACCCCTTGGCGCCCAGAATGCGCGCCCAGCGCTGCATGTCCTCGCGCGTCAGGTGCAGCGCGTGGTGCACCTTGTGGCTGATCTCGGCCGGGAGGTTGGCGGCAACCCACTGCCGGATCTGCTGGCGAAAGTCGGTCTCTTCGGCGGTGAAATTCAGGTCCATCACGGGTCTCCACGTCGCTGCAGGTTGTAGCATGGCTGATCGGTTCGCTGCCGGTGCCGCCATGTTTCGATAATCGGCCCAATGAACGACGCGTCGATCGACCTCGCTGACGCCCAGGGTATGCGCGCGGCGAGCCGCGACGCGTTGTCCCTGGCGTTGATCCAGGCGCGCAATCGCACGCTGGCCTGGCTGGCGCTGTTCGAGGGCAGCGATCCGGCGCAGTGCATGCCGGCGCTGTGGCTCGCCGGCCGCGCCGCTTGGGCGCAGGAGCGCGGCATCGCGCGCAATCTGCAGCGCAGGCGCGGCCCATCGGCGACGGGTGTGCAAGATGCGCCGCTGGCCTCGATCGAGGTCCATGCCGACCGCTGGTGGGGCAGCGCGTCTGGCGTCCAGGGCGAGGCGCCATCCTTCGAAGCCACGCGGGCGTATCTCGCCGAGACGCTGGAGGTCACGCTGGATTTGTTGCACGGCGCTGCGCCCGACGATGACGGCCTGCACGTGTACCGCGCCGCGCTGTTTGCTGAAGACGCGCTGCTGCTGCGATTCGTGGCGTTGGCACATGCACAGCAGTGCGGGCAGGCGCTGCGGCTGCTGCCCGAGCGCGGCCTGCACGCGCTGCGCGAGCCGCTATGGTTTGCGGCGCGGTCATGGTCGCTGGGCTCGGCGCCCGGCGGCTTTGTGCCGGCCAACGAGCAGTGGGCGCATGACGAGGCGCTGCCCGAGTTCGAGATCGACGCCCAGGCGATTGCGTGGACACAGTTCGCCGAGTTTGTCGAGGACGGTGGCTACGATGACATGCGTTGGTGGAACCCCGCCGGCTGGCAATGGTTGCTGGCCAACGAGCGGCGCGCGCCGCGCGACGTCGAGCAGTTGCGCCACGGTGTCGTGTTGCGCCGTTTCGGTCAACTCCGGCGCGCACCGGCCGGCGAGGCGGCGTCGATGCTGTCGTGGTACGAGGCCGACGCATGGTGCCGCTGGGCCAGCCGGCGGCTGCCCACCGAGGTCGAATGGGAGCTGGCCGCCAGCGGCGTGTCGCGCGGTCTGGCCTGGGGCGACCTGCCTGAATGGGTCGCCGGCCGCGCGCGCGCCTGGCCCGGCGGCGCGGTCGTCAATGCCGAATTGCGTGTGCAGCGTGGCGTGGCCTGGTTCGAACCGCGCCGCCTGGCGTACCCGAAGGCGCGCCGCTTCACCGCTGCCGACGATGATGCCGGCTTTGCGGGCTTTCGCAGCTGCGCGTTGTAGGCGGCTCAGTTGGCGGTTGCGCCCGAGGCCTTGACGACGCTTTCGTACTTGGCGTGTTCGCCGCGCACAAACTGCGCAAACCCGTCGGGTGAGGTGGGTGAGGGCTCGGCCATCATCAGGCCCAGCCGGGCCTTGACGTCGGGGGCGCCCATCGCGTCGACGAAGGCGCGATTCAGGCGCGCCGTCACGTCGGCGGGCATGCGTGCCGGGCCAAACAGCCCGAACCAGGTGTTGATGTCGAACTTGGCCAGACCCAGGTCGGCCGCGCTCTCGGCAATCGTCGGCACGTCGGGCATTGCCGAGGAGCGCCTGGACGTGGTCACTGCCAGCGCCTTGAGCGTGCCGCTCTTGATGTTGGCCGATGCGCTGGCGAGGTTGTCGAAATTGAGGTCGACCTGGCCCGAGACCAGGGCCAGCTGCGCCGGCGCGCCACCGGGATAGGGGATGTGGACCATGAACAGGCCGGCCTGCGTCTTGAACATCTCGCCCGCCAGGTGGCCGGCGCTGCCGTTGCCGCCGGAGCCATAGTTGAGCCGTCCCGGATTCTTCTTGGCATACAGGACGAGGTCGCGCACGGACGCAATGCCCAGGCGCTGCGCGGATTGCGCGTTCATCACCAGCACATTGGGGACCTGGGCCACGAGTGTGATCGGCGTGAAGTCATTCAGCGCGTCGTACGGCATCTTGGCGTAGAGCCAGGGGTTGATCGCATGGGTGGCCACGGCCCCCATCACGATCGTGTTGCCGTCGGCGGCGGACTTGGCCGCGGCGTCGGCGCCGAGGTTGCCGCCGGCGCCCGGCCGGTTCTCGATCACGATGACGCCCAGGCTGGCCTTGGCATGGTCGGCCAGTAGGCGCGCCACGATGTCCAGGGGGCCGCCTGCAGGGTAGGGCACGATGAGCCGGATCGGCTTGGTTTGCGCCGACGCACTGGTGGCGGCAAGCATGATGGCGGCGGCGGCAAGGACAACGCGGCGTCGCATGAAAACTCCTGTCGACCGAGAAAGCAGAGGCGCAGTCTAGCCCGCGCCGGGCCGCCGCAAGCGGGTGACGCCTCCCCGGGGGGCCGACGCCGGAGGCGTCTTGGGGGCAGGGCTGGCCGCGGCGCAGCAGCGACAATCGGCGCCGATGCAGACGGCATTCGTTTCGAACGGCGCTGCGAGGCCCCGGCGCTGTCTCTGCGCCGATTTCTTCCATTGGCGCCATCGGTGCCTGATCGACCATCGATGATTCATTACCACGTCGAACTGCACGACCTGCATGCCCACCAGTACCGTGTCACGCTGACCGTGCCACAACCCGCGGCCCGGCAGCGCGTCAGCCTGCCGGTGTGGATTCCAGGCAGTTACCTGGTGCGCGAATTCGCGCGCCACCTCTGCGGGCTCGAGGCGCGGCAAGGCCGCAAAGCCGTGACGCTGCAGCAGGTCGACAAGACCACTTGGCAGGCAGACTGCTCGGGGCCTGCCGCGCTCAAGCTGAGCTACCTTGTCTACGCCTTCGATTCCTCGGTCCGCGCGGCCTTCCTCGACGCAGCCCGTGGCTTTTTCAATGGCACCAGCCTGTGCCTGCGGGTCGAAGGTCGCGAGGGCGAGCTGCATGGCCTGCGCCTGGGCGGCCTGCCGCGTGGCTGGTCGGTGGCGACCGCGATGCGCGCCGATGGCAAGCAGTCATTCATCGCCGACGACTATGACGAGCTGGTCGACCACCCGTTCGAGCTCGGCCGCTTCTGGCGCGGCAGCTTCGACGTGGCCGGCGTGGCGCACGACTTCGTGGTTGCCGGCGCCTGGCCGGGATTGGACGGCGAGCGCCTGCTTGCCGACACGCGCCGCATTTGCCAGACGCAGGTCAACTTCTGGCACGGCAAGCGCAAGGCCAAACCACCGTTCGATCGCTACCTGTTCCTGCTCAATGCCGTGGAGGAGGGTCATGGTGGTCTCGAGCACCGCGCCAGCACGGCACTGATCGCCTCGCGCCGCCAGCTTCCGCGACAGGGACAGCCCGGCGCAAGCGAGGGCTACCAGTCCGTGCTGGGCTTGATCTCGCACGAGTACTTTCATGCCTGGAATGTCAAACGCCTGCGCCCGCGCGAGTTGGCGCAAGTCGACTATGCGCGCGAGAACTACACGCCGCTGCTGTGGTTCTTCGAGGGCTTCACCGCCTACTACGACGACCTGCTGGTCCTGCGTGCGGGTCTGATCGACGCGCCGACCTACCTGAACCTGGTCGCCAAGACGGTCAACGGCGTCGCGGCAACGCCGGGGCGCCAGGTCCAGAGCGTCGCGCAATCGAGCTACGACGCCTGGATCAAGTACTACCGCAGCGACGAGAACACGCCCAATGCCACCGTCAGCTACTACACCAAGGGGTCGCTGGTTGCGATGGCCCTGGACCTGACGCTGCGCAAGGAGCGTCGCGGCACACTCGATGATGTGATGCAGGTGCTTTGGCGTACGCACCGCGGCGGACCCATCGACGAGCAGGACATCGCGGCGGCATTGCGTGAGGTCGGCGGGCGGGGCTATGCCAAGGAACTGGCCGCCTGGGTCCATGGCACCGAAGAATTGCCGCTGTCGCCCCTGTTGGATGCGGCCGGCGTCGCGCAGCGCCAGTCCGCGCCTGGATTGAGCGCGGGCCTGGGCCTGCGCCTGGCCGAAGGGGCGCTCAGCGGCATCCAGGTCAAGTCAGTGCTTTCGGGCAGCGCGGCGGCAGCGGCCGGCGTGTCTGCGGGCGACGAGTTGTTGGCGGTCGACGGCTGGCGCATCCGCCGACTCGACGATGCCCAGCAGTGGTTGACTGCCCGCGAGCCGTTCGAGTTGCTGCTGGCTCGCGACCAGCGGGTGCTCACGCGAGTCGTTCTCCCGCCTCGCACGACGCCGCAATGCTTGAGTCTGTCTCTGGCCGCCAAGCCATTGCCGGCGGCGGCTTCGTTGCGCCGCGGCTGGCTCGGAGCTTGAGCGCGCACAACAGGCGCAGATGGGCGTGAATTCACAGGTCCAGGCGCCACGACCCATGCGCTCGCGCGTTGCGCGGCGCGCCCGCTGGTGGACCGTGCTCGCCGCGGTGTTGCTGAGCCATGCCCTGACGACGCTGTGGCTGCAGGCCCAATTGGTCGGCTGGGGCGACGCGCACAAGCCGACGCTGCAGCGTATCGAGGTGGCGTTCGTCCAGCCGCTCGCGCCAGCGGCTCCGCCGGCTGCACCGCCAGCCGCGGCGCGCGCTGTCAGGAAGCCAAGTGCGCTGCGGCCGGTCGCGCCGGCGGCGTCGGCGGCGTCGGCGCCGACCGTCGAAGCTGCAGCTTCTGTGCCCACCTCCGTGCCTGAACCCACGCCGGTGCCGGTGCTGGCTAGCGCTGAACCCGAGTTGGCCCCGGTAGCGGCCACGGCCAGTGCCGCGTCTGAGCCACTGACGGTCGCGCCGTCCCCGCAAGCCTCGAGTACGGCGTTTGAGTGGCCGCCGTCAACGCGGCTGAGCTACGTGTTGACGGGCAACTACCGCGGTGAAGTGCATGGCAACGCGCGCGTGCAGTGGGTGCGCCAGGGCGCTCGCTACCAGGTGCATCTGGATGTCGCGATAGGCCCCGGCTTCGCGCCGCTGATCTCGCGCCGCATGACCAGCGACGGCGAGCTCGGCGAGCAGGGGTTGGTGCCGCAGCGCTACGAGGAAGCGACGAAGGTGGCCTTTCAGCAGCCGCGCCGTGCGACGATTCACTTCAGCCCCGACCATGTGACGCTGGCCAATGGCAGCCATCATCCCGCGCTGCCTGCCTTGCAGGACGCCGCCAGCCAGTTCGTGCAGATGACCTGGCTGTTCACGACCCAGCCCGCGCTGTTGCGCACGGGCAATGCGATCACGATCGCACTGGCCCTGCCGCGGCGCACCGGCCATTGGGTCTACGACGTAGTGGGGCAGGAGCGTCTTGACACACCGGTCGGTGCACTTGACACATACCACGTGAAGCCGCGACTGGGTGAACGCCGGCCAGGCAACGAGCTGAGCGCAGAGATCTGGTTCGCGCCGACACTGCAGTACCTGCCGGTGCGCATTCGCATTCAACAGGAAGCGGGTACCTATGTGGACCTGATGCTCGATGCGGCCCCGCTGCAGGCTGCCCCGCCAGAGGCCGCGCCGGCGCCGCGCTGACGGCGCCGGCGTGGCCGGGACGCAGGCACGTGGGCCGGAATCAGGCCTCTGGTGTCGTGATGAAGCGCGCAGCAAAGGCCTCTGCGGCCGCGCTGCCCCGCACGTTGCGCAGCAGCTTTGCAGCCTGCGCCAGCATGGGCTGCATCTCGGGCATGCTCTTGGCACGCTCGATCTTGATGGCCACGACTTCCGCTGCCGGTCCCAGCTGTTCGTTGAGCACTCGCACAGCATCGCGGCGCAGCGACTCGAAGGCCGCGCCGTCGCTTGCCACCGGACGCGAAGCCGCTGCCGCGGGCGTCGTCGCCTTGCGCTCAGCTGGGCGTTCAGCGGGACGATCCGCCAGGGTCGTCAGCACCTCGATGAAGCCGTCGGCCAGTAGCCCTGCCCAGGTCGCGGCGGGATCGGCCAGGATCAACTGCGCGAGCTCAACGTCGGTCTTGCGGTAGACGGTGCTCATTTCGCGCGCAGGATAGCGTCAAGCGGCGCATTC
>JANOPR010000013.1:0-1739 GCA_031421955.1 Burkholderiales bacterium | reverse complement strand
CTCGGGCGCGATCACCGCCGGCGCTGCGGCGATGAAGCTGAGGGCAACGGTCTTGGCCTTCTCCATGATCGGCAACACCGCCAGCGTGGTGGTGCTGGCCGGCGCCGTGAAGATCACCGGCGTGCGCTCGGCGATGAGCTTTTCCACCGCGGCGACCGTGCGCTCGGCCTTGGACTCGTCGTCGATGTTGAGCAGCTGCAGCGTGTAGGTGTCGGCGCCAATGCGCACACCGCCCGAGGCGTTGACCGCCTTCACGGCATATTCGAGTCCGCCCACGGCTTCCTTGCCGAGCGCGGCGTTGGGGCCGGTGACGGTGAGCAGGCCGCCGATTTTCAGCACCTTGGCCTGGGCGTGGGCCAGCGGCGCGGCCATCGAGGCCGCGGCAAGCACGGCAGCGGCGATGAACGTGCGCCGGGCACTTTGTCGAATCTGGGTCATGGTCATGTCTCCTTCGCTGTGGGTGGGAACGGGAATTGGTTTCGGTCGTCAGGCGCGCAGTGCGCGCCGCAGGATCTTGCCGGTGGGGCCTTTGGGCAATTCGGGGCGGATCTCGATGGCCACCGGCACCTTGAAGTACGCCAGCTCGGCGCGGCAGTGCGCGAGCAGTTCGTCGGGCGTGGCCCGGGCGCCGGGCTTCAGCGCCACGAAGCCCTTGGGTACCTCGCCCAGCTCCTCGTCGGGCAAGGCCACGATCGCGGCTTCCTGCACGGCGGCGTGGCGGTACAGGGCTTCCTCGATGTCGGCCGGGTAGATGTTCTGGCCACCGCGGATGATGAGATCCTTCTTGCGGTCGACGATGGCGAAGTAGCCCTCGGCATCCATCGTGCCAAGGTCGCCGGTGTGCAGCCAGCCGTCGACCAGGGCCTGGGCCGTGGCCTCGGGCGCCTTGTAGTAGCCCTTCATCACGTTCGGGCCGCGGATGCAGATCTCGCCGACGGTGTCCAGCGGCGCCGGCCTTCCGGCGTCGTCGACGATGCGCATCTCGATGCCGGGCAGCGCGCGGCCGATCGACTTGGCGTGAGGGATTCGGCCGCTCTCGTCCATCGTGACCTCGATCACCGACACCAGCGCGGTGGACTCGGTCAGGCCGTAGCCGTGAATGACCACCGCATCGCGGTTGATGCGCTGGCGCAGCAGCGCCAGCAGCGGCGCCGGCACCGGCGCGGCGCCGACGCAGAAGCGACGCAACGAGGTGAGGTCGAAACGGTCGACCTCCGGGTGATGCAGCAGCCGCTGCAGCATGGTGGGCACGGCGGGGAACGAGGTGCAGCGGTAGCGCTGCACGACCTTCAGGCACTCCAGGGCCTCGAAGCGTGGCAGCAGCACCAGGGTGGCGCCCAGCAGCACGGTGGCGTTGATGCACTGGTTGAGAGCGAAGGTGTTGTACAGCGGCAGCGCGCACAGGATGACCTCGTCTTCGGCAAGCTGCAGCCAGCCCGGCGACGGATCCTGGTTCGCTTCGAGGTTCACAACCGTCAGCATCACGCCCTTGGCCTTGCCGGTGGTAGCGCTGGTGTAGAGCATCAGCACCACGTCGTCATCGGCCAGCTCGGCCGGCGCCGGCGCCTGCTCGGGGTCGGCGCGCAAGGAGCGCCCATCCACCACCAGCGGCGCAGCCAGCGGCGGTGCCAGCGATGCGCCGCCGCCGAAAACGAAAACGCGCCGCAGCGCTGGGCAGCGCTCGCCGAAGCCCGCGGTGAAGCGCGCGGCGTACTCGGCGTCCACCGCCAGGTACTCGA
>JANOPR010000012.1:0-12936 GCA_031421955.1 Burkholderiales bacterium | reverse complement strand
GCGTCGCCGCCTTCGGCGTCCGACGGGTCGGGATAGCCCCAGTGCACTTGGACCGCAGCGCCCGGGAAGACGGGGCAGGACTCCTTCGCTGCGCTGTCGCAGACCGTGATCACGGCAGCCAATGGCGCCGCGCCCGCCACGGCGAACTCATCCCAGCTCTTGCTGCGCGGCGTGCCCGCGTCGACACCCGCGGCCGCGAGCACCTCGAGTGCGATTGGATTGACCCGCCCGCTCGGCGCGCTGCCCGCGCTATGCGCCTGCACATCGCGGTCGAGCTTGCGAGCCCAGTGATTGAGCATCGCTTCGGCGAGCACGCTGCGCGCCGAGTTGTGGGTGCACAGGATCAGCACATGGGCGGTCATGGGTGACGATCCTTCAGCAGCAGTTGGAGGCCGCCGTCACAGCGACCGAAACCGGCTTGCCGCGACCCCCATCCGGCGCGCAGCAGGCAACGGCGCCCTCGGCCTTGGGAGCCTCGCTGAACACCGCCACATCGGCCAGCGTGTGAAAGTGCTCCCAGGCGATGCCTTGCGGGTCGGTGACCCAATGCTTCTGGCTGCGCGCGTAGCAGCAGGTGGTCTCGCCTTGGACCTCGAGCGCCATCGCGGCGGTCTCGGCGCGCGATCGCAGTTCGGCCAACTCGGCAGGGTTGTCGGTCTGGATGCCGAGGTGGTCGATGCCGGCAGCGTGGCCGCGTGTCGAGATCGCGAAGTTGACGGGCGGGTCCTCCAGCATCCACTTGGCGTAGTCGGTCTCGTGGCGCGTCGGGCTTGCCGCAAACAGCTTGTTGTAGAAGGCGATGCTCTTGCTCAGGTCGTCGACATGCAGGTGAACGTGGAATCGATTGCTCATGGCTTTCTCCTTGGGGTGGGTGGGCAGCAGACCGGTTCGGGCTCGGCGGGGCAGGCGGTGCCCTGACAGCAGTTTTCGGTGAGGTAGCCGAGCAGGCCGTTCATTTGCTCGAAGTTGGCTCGGTAGATCAGGAAGCGACCGTCGCGCTGCTGCGTCACCAGGCCGGCGTGAGCCAACTCTTTCAGGTGAAACGACAGTGTGTTCGGCGGCACGCCAGTGCCGTGGCTCATAGCGCCTGGCGTCAGGCCTCGCGGACCGGCAACGACCAGCGCACGAAATACCTGCAAGCGCAGGGGTTGCGCCAATGCGGCAAGTGCCTGCACGACTGTTTGAGATTCCATAGTTCAAGTATTATGGAATTACGGAACCCGCGCAAGCCCGGCATCCCGATGCCCCTGTCGGCCGATGTGACAATGCCCCGCATGCCCGATTCGCTAGCTCTCACGCGCCCCGACGACTGGCATCTGCACCTGCGCGACGGCGCGGCCATGGCCGCGGTGCTGCCGGCCACCGCACGGCAGTTTGCGCGCGCGATCGTGATGCCCAACCTGAAGCCGCCGGTGACGAGCGCCGCGATGGCCATCGCCTACCGCGAGCGCATCCTGGCCGCAAGGCCCGCGCCCGGCCAACCCGGCAACGACTTCACGCCGTTGATGACGCTGTTCCTGACCGACCAGCTGCCGCCTGAAGAGATCGTTCGCGCCAAGGCCGCCGGCGTCGTCGCGTGCAAGCTCTACCCCGCCGGCGCCACCACGAACAGCGACGCCGGCGTCACCGACATCCGCCACGTCCGCGCCACGCTCGAAGCGATGCAGCGCGAGGGCCTGTTGCTGCTGGTGCATGGCGAGGTCACCGACCCTGAGGTTGACCTGTTCGACCGTGAGGCGGTCTTCATCGATCGCGTGATGCAGCCGCTGCGGCGCGACTTTCCCGCGCTCAAGGTGGTGTTCGAGCACATCACCACGCGTGAGGCGGCGCAGTATGTTGCCGCGAGCGACGGATTCACCGCGGCGACGATCACGGCCCACCATCTGCTCTACAACCGCAATGCAATCTTCACCGGCGGCTTGCGCCCGCATTACTACTGCCTGCCGGTGCTCAAGCGCGAAGTGCACCGGCAAGCCCTGGTCGCCGCGGCAACGGGGCGGCTCGGCAGTCACTCGAAGTTCTTCCTCGGCACCGACAGCGCGCCACACGCCGCGGTGCTGAAGGAGGCCTCGGTCTGCGGCGCGGGCTGCTACACCGCGCCCGCCGCGCTCGAGCTGTACGCCGAGGCCTTCGAGGCGGCCGGCGCGCTCGACCGTCTCGAGGCCTTTGCCAGTTTTCACGGCGCCGATTTCTATGGCCTGCCGCGCAATCAGGGTCAGGCGACGCTCAAGCGCGAGCCCTGGATACTCCCCGAGAGCGTGCCCTTTGGTGAGGCCACCCTGAAACCGCTGCGTGGCGGCGAAACCCTGAACTGGAAACTGCTATGACCGCTGCCCGAGTGATGTTGTTGATTGATGCCGACAACGTGTCGATCGATGTCATCGAGCAGGCCGTGGCCTGGGTCGCTGAACAATGGGGCGGGCCGCACGTGCGACGCGCCTATTGCACGGCCGAGTCGGCCGTCCAGCACCAACAGCTGTTCAAGCGCCTGTCCATCCGGCCCATGGTCAACCTGGCGGCGGGCAAGAACTCGACCGACATCGCGCTGGCGGTCGACGCGATCAGCCTGGCCATCGCCGAGCGCCCCGAGGTGATGGTCATTGCCTCCTCGGACTCCGACTTCGCACCCCTGGTAGCGCGGCTGCGCGAGAAGGGCTGCCGTGTCGTGGGCATCGGCCAGCAGGGCAAGACCGGCGAAGAGACCAAGGGTGTCTACGACGACTACGAGGTGCTCGCGCACCGCAAGGCGCGCGTGGCAGCGCCGACGGCCAGGCCGGCCGCCAAGGCAGCGGCCAAAGTGCCGGCCAAGCGCGCGCCGCAGCGCAAGGCGGCCGTGCCGGTCGCGCCGTTGCCCGACAAGGCGCTGGCGATCCTTGACGTGCTGCCGGCGCTGGCGCGTGGCGAGACGGTGGAGCTGCGCGTGGCGGCCGAAGCCCTGCGTGAAGCCGGCCTGCTCAGCCGCAGCGGCTCGTCGACCCGGTTGTTCGGTCAGTTTCCCGAGCTGTTCGCCTTGCAGCCGGCCAAGCAGCCCAACCATGTGAAGGCGCTGGCAGCCGCCTTGAAGCGCGGGGGCGCGCCCTAATATGCTCGCCGTCGACATCCACCTTCCTGCGGGAGCAGCATGAAACGCATTGTCCTGTTCATCCTCACCAACCTGGCCGTGATGCTGGTACTCGGCGTGGCGGCCAGCCTGCTCGGCGTCAACCGCTATCTCACGGCCAACGGGCTGGACCTGAGCGCGTTGCTGGGCTTTGCCCTGCTGATGGGTTTTGGCGGTGCGTTCATTTCGCTGCTGATCAGCAAGCCGGTGGCCAAGTGGAGCACCGGCGCGCAAGTCATCAACGACTCGCCCGATGCCACCCACCAGTGGATCGTCGCCACGGTGCAGCGCTTTGCCCAGCAGTCGCAGATCAGCATGCCCGAAGTCGCGGTCTTCGAGGGCGCGCCCAACGCGTTTGCCACCGGCGCGTTCAAGAACTCGGCGCTGGTGGCGGTTTCGACCGGCCTGCTGCAGGGCATGACCCGCGAAGAGGTCGAGGCCGTGATCGGCCACGAAGTCGCGCATGTGGCCAATGGCGACATGGTGACCATGACCCTGATCCAGGGCGTGATGAACACCTTCGTGGTCTTCGTGTCGCGCGTGATCGGCTATTTCGTCGACCGCGTGATCCTGAAGAACGATCGCGGCCCGGGCATCGGCTACAGGGTCACCACCATCGTGCTCGACATCCTGCTGGGCGTGCTGGCCGCCATCGTCGTGGCCTGGTTCTCGCGCCAGCGCGAGTTCCGCGCCGACCGCGGCGCTGCCGACCTGATGGGTCGCCCGCAACCGATGATGAACGCCCTGGCGCGCCTGGGCGGCATGACGCCCGCCGAATTGCCCAAGACCATCCAGGCGATGGGCATTGCGGGCGCGCCGAGCGGGCTGATGGCGCTGTTCTCGAGCCACCCGCCGATCGAGGCGCGCATCGCCGCGCTGCAGAACCCGGCGAACTGACGCGCGCCGGTCGCGCTGACTACGCCGCGCCGGGCCGCCCCAAGCGGGCGACGCCCCCTCGGGGGGCCGCCGCCGCAGGGGGCTTCGGGGCAGGCTTAGGCCGCGCCCGGCTGCGGCGCCACTGCCGTGGCCCGGACCCGCGCGACGGCCTGCTGGCTGGCAATCTCGGCGTCGTGCATCAGGCGTGCCACGATCAGGCGCATGACGTGAAAGCCCAGCTTGGGGTTCTGGTAGTAGAGCTGCGCCATGCCGTCGGCCGACAGGCTGTACAGCGTGCAGTCGGACTCGCAGACGATGGTGGCAGTGCGACGGTTGTCAGGCGCGAACATGCCGATCTCGCCGATGATCGCGCCGGCGGCGATGGTTTCGTCATGCTCGACCAGGCGCAGGCTGCCGCTCTCGACGTAGAGCATCTCGGTGGCCTTGTCGCCGCGGCTCCACAGCGTCTGGCCGGCCTTGGCCTGGCGCCGCGTCATGTGCGGCAGCAACCAATCGGCGACGTGCGTGTCGGCCTTGGCGTTCTCGATGGCGCGGATCAGCTTCTTTATCTGAATGACCTTCTTCACGTTGATCGGGATCATCGCCAGATAGAGCGCGACGGTCGGCCATGACCCGCCCTGCACCGCGTAGGCAACGAGAAAGACATTGGCCGCCAGTGCCACCAGGCGCAACGGCAGCATGCTTTTCATCAGGTAGCTGGCGACCATCAGCGCCGCGCCGACGAAGCCCAACACATACCCCAACGAGTCCATCCTGTTGCCCTCGCGGCTGCCGCGCCGATTGCGCAGCGCAGTGTATGTCGATGATTGCGGCGGCGCCGCTCAGGCCAGCGCCGGGCCGTCCCAAGCGGCCTGAGCTCCCCTTGGGGCTGAGCCCGGACACACCACAGTCCGGTGGGCTGTTTGTGCCTGGCGAAGGGCCGGACCTCTGGGCCGGCGCGGCCTGCAAGGCCGCGAGCGCAGCGAGCTTGGGGCGGGTCAGTTCAGGCAGGGTCCGCGGCCCGCAACGTCACCGTGAACGTGGATCCTCGTCCGGGCACGCTGGTCACGCTGAGCTCGCCGTTCATGGCCTGCACCAGCTGGCGCGCCAGCACCAGGCCCAGCCCCGTGCCCTGCACCGTCGAGTGCTCCGCACCCAGGCGCTCGAAGGGCGTGAACATGCGCGCGAGCTGGCCTGCGTCCAGACCCTTGCCGTCGTCACTGACGCGGATCTGCACCTGCTCGCCGACACGCGCCACCTGCACGGCCACGAGGCCGCCGTCGCGGTTGTACTTGATCGCATTGGACAGCAGGTTGTTCATTACCTGCGTCAGGCGGCGACGGTCGGCGCGCACACAGCACTCGGGCAGATTGGCCGTGGCGGTCGTGGCGTCCAGGCGCACGCCGGCCTGCGCGGCCTGGGCCGACAGCATGGTCCAGCTCTCGAGCAGCACCGCGACCGGGTCGACCTCGGCCCAGCTCAGGCTGATCGCGCCGTTCTGCGCGCTGGATACATCGAGCACGTCGTCGACCAGGTTCAACAGGTGGCGGCCACTGGCCAGAATGTGCTGCACCCAGCCGTGGTAGCGCGGGCTGATGTCGGGGGCGGTGTCGAGCAACTGGGCGAAGCCGAGCACGGCGTTCAGCGGCGTGCGCAGCTCATGGCTGACGCGCGACATCATCTCGCTCTTGGTGCGGTCGGCGGCCTCGGCGCGGTCGCGCGCCGCGCGCAAGGCCTCGGCCTCCCTGCGCGCCGTGATGTCGGTGTGGGTGCCGATCATGCGCAGCGGCCGGCCCTGGGCGTCGCGGCGGATCACCATGCCGCGAGACAGCACCCACTTCCAGCTGCCATCCTTGCAGCGCACGCGGTGTTCGTTGACATAGCGCGGCGCGTGGCCGTCGAAGTGGGCCTGGCGGTCGCGCAGCATCTGCGCCATGTCCTCGGGGTGGGTGAGGTTGTCGAAGGCCTCGTGGCGTTCGTCGAGCTCGTTCTCGGTGTAGCCGTAGAGCTCCTTGAAGCGGCGCGAGTAGGTCTCCGCACCGCTCACCAGGTCCCAGTCCCAGACGCCGTCGCCGCTGCTGTCCAGCGCCAGCTTCCAGCGCGCTTCGCTCTCGCGCAGGGCGGCCTGGGCCGCGACGCGGGCGGTGATGTCCTCGACCGTGCCTTCGTAGAACCGCAGTTCACCGTCGGCCGCGCGCACCGCATGCGCGTTCTCGCTGACCCAGATGCGCTCTCCAGTCTTGCGGCGATAGACCTCGGAGACGAAACCGGTCACGAAGCCGTCGCGCGCCAGGCAGCCCAGGAACTCGGCGCGGCGCATGGGGTCGACGTACCACTCCGTGGCGATGTCGACCGTGCTTGCCAGATGTTCAGCCTCGCTGCAGTAGCCATTGAGGGCCACCAGCGCCGGGTTGGCGCGCAACGGTAAGCCGCCAGGCGACGAGCGATAGGCGCCGATCGGCAGGAATTCGAACAGCGACGAAAAGTCGTTGTTGGCAACGATGGGTGGCATGGGCGCGGTGCAGGGGTGCGCAGCGTTTATACCGCGACGCCCGGCGCGCCGTGCCATGGGACAATCGCGCTCGTGAAGCAAGCCAGACCGCCGCTGGTACAAGTTCCGAAAGGACGTACTGGAGGAAGGTCCGGACTGCACAGAGCAGCGCAGCGGCTAACGGCCGTCCACCGCGAGGTGAGGATCAGAGCAACAGAGACGAGTCAGGTCGGGCAGCGCCCGACCTGAGTGAAACGGGCAATCTCTGCGCGCAGCAACACCAAGTAGGCCAGCGTTGACGTGGCTCGCGGAGCTGGCGGGTAGGTGGCACCGAGCCGGACAGCAATGTCCGGCCCAGATGAATGGCGGTCACGGCGGGGCGTCGCAAGGCGCGTCGCCGCACAGAATCCGGCCTATCGGCTCGCTTCACACTTTTCCCGCGCAGCGCGCCTGCGGCCCTCGGCCGCAGGCGTGAGCGCCCCTTCGGGGGCGCGAACGAAGTGAGCCTGTGGCCGTTACGCAAGTTGCGAAATTCATCGCATGCCTGCGGGATCTTCTTCGGCGCGGCGCGACATGGCTGTGTGCTTCGACTTTGCGCGAGGGGCGCGGAGAATGAGCCGTGCCAGCAGCGCAGCGGCGGCTGGCCTGACTTCGACTGCGTGCCTCAATGAACCCGAACGCCGATCAACTCTGGCGCCACCCGCGCTGGGCGCTGGCCCTGTTGCTGGCCGGCCTGGGCCTGGTTGGCCCGTTCGCGATCGACACCTACCTGCCGGCCTTCGAAGGCATCGCCGCCACGCTCGGTGCCACGCCGGTCGAGATGCAACAGACGCTGTCGGCCTACCTGTTCGGCTTCGCGGTCATGAACCTGTTCCACGGCGCGATTTCGGACAGCCACGGCCGTCGACCGGTGGTGCTGTGGGGCATGGCGCTGTTCACGCTGGCCTCGGTGGGCTGTGCGCTGGCGCCGAGCATCGGCTGGCTGGTCTTCTTTCGGGCGCTGCAGGGCATGGCCGCGGGCGCAGGCATCGTGACCTCGCGCGCCATCATCCGCGACATGTATGCGCCCCACGACGCGCAGCGCGTGATGAGCCAGGTGACGATCTACTTCGGCGTCGCGCCGGCCGTGGCGCCGATCTTCGGCGGCCTGCTGGTCGTGCATGTCGACTGGCACGCCATCTTCTGGTTGCTGGCCTTGATCGGCGCGGCGCTGTGGGCGTTGAACTGGCGCCTGTTGCCCGAGACCCTGTATGCCCAGCACCGGCATCCGTTCGAGGTCCGCAGCCTGATGCGAGGCTACTGGCAACTCGGCGCGGACCCGCGCTTCCTGGCCCTGACGCTGGCCAGCGGCGTGCCGTTCAACGGCGTGTTCCTGTACGTGCTGTCGGCACCGGCGTGGCTGGGCGGCCACTTGCGGCTCGCGCCAACCGAGTTCTTCTGGTTCTTCGGCCTGTCGATCACGGGCATCATGGCCGGGGCCTGGCTGTCCGGTCGGATGGCCGGACGCATGACGGCGCGCAAGCAGATACGGCGCGGGTTCGAGATCATGGTCGCGGCCACGGCGGTCAATGTCGCGCTCAACGCGGCGCTGGCGCCGCACTGGGCCTGGGCCCTGCCGCCGGTGGCACTGTTCTCGTTCGGCTGGGCGCTGATGGTGCCCGTGGTGACGCTCAAGGTGCTCGACCTGGTGCCCACCCGGCGCGGCATGGCCTCGTCGCTGCAGGCCTTCGTGGCTGGCGTGGCCAACGGCCTGGTGGCCGGCGTGGTCGCGCCGCTGGTGATGCACTCGACACTGGCCCTGTCGCTGACCTCGGCCGGCTTTCTCGGCGTCGGGTTCTTCGCCTGGCAGTGGGTCAAACGGCGAACGCCCTGAACCGTGGCGTCAGCCGCCGTCGATCTCAGGACATGCGTTCGAGCGCACGGGCCGCGCCAATGAGTGCCGGCGCGTCGGCAGTGATGATCCAGGTCGGGATGGCCTGCATATAGGCGCGAAAGCGCCCCTTGCCTTCGAACCGAGCGCGAAACGGCAGCTTGGCAAGGTGGCTGCCCAGCCGCGGCGCGATGCCCCCGCCGACGTAGACACCGCCGCGCGCGCCAAGCGTCAGCGCCAGGTCGCCGGCCACACTGCCGAGCAGCGAGGCAAAGGTGTGCAAGGTTTCGCCGCATTGCGCGTCATGCGCTGCGCCGATGGCCAGTCCACGCGCCACCACCTCGGCCGGGCCGAGCGCAGCCGCGATCTTGCCGTCGACTGCGCACAGCGCCTCGTACAGATTGACCAGGCCCGGGCCCGAGAGTGCGCGTTCGGCCGATACATGCCCGAACTTCTCGCGCAACACGGCCAGCAGCGAAGCCTCGCGGGCATTGCCTGCCGCCAGCGTCGCATGGCCGCCTTCACCGACCACGGTCACCCAGCCGTCACCGCCTGCAATGAGCCCCGACACACCCAAGCCGGTGCCCGCGCCGATCACGGCCAGGTTGGCGCCCACCGCAGCCACGCCGCCGCCGATCGTGCGCAGGTCAGTGGCCTCAAGTCCCGGCACGGCATGCGCAAGGGCCTCGACGTCATTGAGCACCAGCAGGCGCTCGACGCCGAGCGTGGCTTGCAGCGACCGTATCGAAAACTGCCAGGCGTGGTTCGTCATCTGCACGCAGTCGCCCGTGACCGCAGTGGCGATGCCGAAGGCCGCGCGGCGCGGGGCCGGCAGGCCTTCGAGGTGCAGGTACTGCGCGATGCAGGCGTCGATGCCCGCAAATTCGGTGCAGGCCAGCGTGCGGGTCCGCTCCAATCGTGCGCCTGGCCGCGGCTGCCATGACCAGCGCGCATGGGTGCCGCCAACGTCACCCAGCAACCTGGGAAACCCTTCACTGCTGCGTGTCACGGCGGGGCGTCGGTGCGCTGGTGTGGATGCGCAGGAACTCTAGCAGGCTTGTGGCGCGCCGCTGCGCATCGAGCGCGCGTCGAGGCTTCTGTCGTGCCGCCTGCGCGAAGCCGCGGGCGCTCGCCGTTGGGCGCAGAATGGGCCTGGATCGTCTGGCGCTTGCACAGGCGCGGTCAGGATCATGCGACAGTCTGCGCCGGCCCAGAATCGCGACGCCTTCACTGTCTTTCATTCCATGAGCACCCCCCGTACCGTTTCAAGCGAGCGCACCGCCGGCGCTGACATCCCTGGTATCACGGCGTTGACGCAGGCGTTCAGAGCCACCTTGCGGCGTGAGCTCGACCAGCGCGTCGACAGCCCCTCGGCCGAGGCCTGCCTCTGGGCCGCCGCGCGTGCCAGCCGCGAACTGCTGGCCGAGCGCTGGATCCGCACGCAAGCCCAGGACTGCGCCAACACGACTGCGCGGCGGGTGCACTACCTGTCGATGGAATTCCTGATGGGTCGCGCGCTGGGCAACGCCGTGGCTGCATTGGGGCTGGAGGACGAGTTGCGCAAGGCCGTCGAGGCAGCCGGCCAGTCGCTGCCTGACGTGCTCGAACGCGAGGCCGACGCTGCGCTGGGCAATGGCGGCCTGGGGCGGCTGGCGGCGTGTTTCCTCGACTCCTTCGCGACGCTCGGGCTGCCCTCGTTCGGCTACGGCGTGCGCTACCAGTACGGCATGTTCGCGCAGCAGATCGCCGGCGGGCGCCAGGTCGAGACGCCCGACGACTGGTTGAAGCGCGGCAACCCCTGGGAGATCCACCGGCCCGAGCTGCACTACTTCGTCAGCTTCGGCGGCCGCGTCGAGCGCCAGGGCGGCGAGCCATGCTGGGTGCCGGCCGAGCGCATCGTGGCCACGGCCTATGACTTCATCGTCCCCGGCCACGGCACCGAGCGCGTGGCCACGCTGCGTCAATGGCATGCCAGTTCCGAACACCCGATCGACTTCGCCGCGTTCTGCCGCGGTGAGCACCTGAGCTCGGGCCGCGAGCGCCTGGCCGCGGACATGCTCAACTGGGTGCTGTACCCCGACGACAGCACGGCCGCCGGGCGCGAGATGCGCCTGAAGCAGGAAGTGCTGCTGGTCAGCGCCTCGCTGCAGGACATGCTGGCGCGGCACTTGCGCGAGGGCCGCGCGCTGCACAAGTTCGGTCGCCAGAACAGCGTGCACCTCAACGACACGCACCCGGCCCTGGTGCCGGCCGAGTTGATGCGCCTGCTGATCGACGAGCATGGCCTGGAGTGGGACGAGGCCTGGGCCATCACGCGCCAGGCCGTGAGCTACACCAACCACACGCTGATGCCCGAGGCGCTGGAGACCTGGGCCGTGCCGCTGTTCGAGGCCCTGCGGCCGCGCCACCTGGACATCATCTTCGAGATCAACCAGCGCGTCCTCGAGGAGGTGCGCGTGCGCTTCCCGGGCGACGCAGACCGCCTGCGGCGGATGTCGTTGATCGACGAAGGCGCGGACCATGGCCAGCGCCGAGTGCGCATGGCCGCGCTGTCGATCGTCGCCTCGCACCGGGTCAATGGCGTGTCGGCGCTGCACTCCAAGCTGATGGTGCAGACCATCTTCGCCGACTTCGCCGCGCTCTACCCTGACCGATTCACCAACGTCACCAACGGCGTGACGCCGCGGCGCTGGCTTATGCAGGCCAATCCGGGGTTGTCGGCGCTGATCGACCGCCACATCGGCAGCCACTGGCGTGGGGATGCGTCCGGCCTGTCGGCGCTGACGGCCCACGCGCACAAGAAGCCCCTGGGCGCGGCCTTCCTCAAGGTCAAGCACGAGAACAAGCTGCGATTGGCCGCGCTGGTGCGGCGCGAGCTGGGCCTCGTGATCGACCCGGCCAGCCTCTTTGACGTGCAGATCAAGCGCATCCACGAGTACAAGCGCCAGCTGCTGAACCTGATGCATGTGGTGGCGCGCTACCAGGCCATCGTCGCGCAGCCTGACCTCGACTGGCAGCCGCGCACGGTGATCATCGCGGGCAAGGCGGCGTCAGCCTACCAGGCGGCCAAGTTGATCGTGCGCCTGGTCCATGACGTGGCGCGCGTCGTCAACAGCGATCCGCTGGTGGCAGACCGGCTCAAGCTGGTGTTCCTGCCCAACTACAGCGTCTCGATGGCCGAGGTGATCCTGCCGGCGGCCGACCTCTCCGAGCAGATCTCCACCGCCGGCACCGAAGCCTCGGGCACCGGCAACATGAAGTTCGCCTTGAACGGCGCCATCACGATCGGCACCTGGGACGGCGCCAACATCGAGATGGCGCAGGCCATGGGCGAGGAGCACATGTTCGTCTTCGGCCTGCGCGCCGATGCGGTCGTGCGCATGAAGTCGCTCGGCTACGACGCCGGCCTGTATGTCGACGAGAACCGCCAGTTGCGCGCGGTCGTCGCGGCCATCGCCGGCGGCACGTTCTCGCCCGGCGAGCCGGGCCGCTACCGGGGCTTGATCGACGCCCTGCTGCATCGCGACACCTACATGTTGATGGCCGACTTCGCCGACTACGTGGCCACGCAGCAGCGCGTGGACGCGCTGTACCGTGACCCACCGGCCTGGGCCGCGCGTGCGCTGGTCAACATCGCAGCCATGGGTTCGTTCTCGTCGGACCGCACGATCCGCGAGTACCTCGAGAAAGTCTGGACCGCGCCCAGGCGCTGAACGGATGGCCTGGCATCGCAGTCGCCGTTGGCTGTTGCCTGCGCGGTCGTCCCGGACAGGCGCGGGGCGGGCATGAGCCTGCCCGGCCGCCCGAAAGGCGAATTGACGGCAGCGCGCAGCGCGGAGGTTTCCTCATGAGGTTGCCCGAGCAACTCAGCCCGGGGCGGGCCGAGCCTTTCGGCGCGCTGGCCCGCGACGGTGGCGTCAACTTCGCCGTCTTCTCCGACCATGCCGAGCGCATCGAGTTGTGCCTCTTCGATGCCTCGGGCGCCAGCGAACTCAGGCGCTACGTGCTGCATGGGCCCCATGACGGCGTCTTCCATGGTTTCCTCGACAAGGTCGGGCCGGGCCTGGTCTATGGCCTGCGCGCGCACGGCCCCTACGCCCCCGAACGCGGCCACCGCTTCAACCCGCACAAGCTGCTGCTCGACCCCTGGACGCGCGAAATCGTCGGCCGCCATGCCTGGCGTGCCGAGCATTACGGTTACGAGGTCGGGCACCCCGACGGCAACCGCTCGTTCGACACCCGTGACAACGCGGCCTATGCGTTGAAGGCGCGCGTTGCTCCCGCGCCGCAGCCGGCTGCGGGTTGGACCAACGCACCGCGCATTGCCGGCGACGAAGTCGTGGTCTACGAACTGCATGTCAAGGGCTTTGGCATGGGCCTGCCGGAGCTGCCGACCGGGCTGCGCGGCACCTACGCCGGACTGGCCCACCCGGCCGCGCTGGCCCACTTCAAGGCCTTGGGCGTGACCACGCTCGAGTTGCTGCCGGTGCAATACCACCTCGACGAGCCGGGCCTGTCCGAGCGGGGCCTGGTCAACTACTGGGGCTACAACACGCTCGGTTTCTTCTGCCCGGATCCGCACCTGGCCGCAGCCGATCA
>JANOPR010000011.1:0-8062 GCA_031421955.1 Burkholderiales bacterium | reverse complement strand
CGATGATCGACCGCCTGCGCGACGACTGCCCGGTGGCGCTGGCCGTTTCGTTGCACGCGCCCGAGGACGCGCTGCGTGACCAGCTGGTGCCGCTCAACAAGAAATACCCTATTGAGGAGTTGATGGCCGCGTGCGGGCGCTACCTCGATGCGGCGCCGCGCGACTTCATCACCTTCGAGTACTGCATGCTCGATGGCGTCAATGACAGCCCTGCACATGCCGACGCACTGGCCCATCTCGTGCGGCATGCCAAGGTGCCGTGCAAGTTCAATCTGATTCCGTTCAACCCGTTTCCGGCCTCAGGCCTGACTCGCTCGCCGCGCGAGCGGGTCGCTGCGTTTGCCAAACGGCTGCAGGATGCGGGCATCGTGACGACGGTACGCAAGACCCGTGGCGACGACATCGACGCCGCATGCGGGCAGTTGGCCGGTGAAGTCCAGGACCGCACGAGCGCTGCCCAGCGCATGCGGCGTGTGCCGATTGCGATTCTCCAACCCGCGCCCCGCGCCTGACGCCCATGCGACTTACCGCCATTGCCTCGGTCCTGGGCATCGTCGCGCTGCTGGGGGGCTGTGCGGCGCCTGGCGTCGGTCCCGGCGCGACGCCGCCGGTCGAATTGCGCACCGCGTCCGACCACACGGATGCCGATCGCCGCGCCGCCGTGCGCATGGAACTCGCGTCATTGCATTTCGGGCGCGGCCAGTACGAAACAGCGCTGGATGAGATCAAGCTGGCACTGCAGTCCAAGCCTGGTCTCGGCGCGGCCTTCAGCCTGCGCGGACTCGTCTATGCCACCATGGGCGAAGTCGCGCTGGCCGAAGAGAGCTTCATCCGCGCTCTGCAGATCAACCCGCGCGACGCGGACACGATGCACAACCGAGCCTGGTTTCTCTGCCAGCGCGACAGGCATGCCGAGGCCGACCGCCTGTTCGAGCAAGCCCTGGCCACGCCCCAGTACCGCGATACGCAGCGCACGCTGCTGGCGCAAGGTGTCTGCCTTGCCCGGGCGGGACGGCTCGAGGAGGCCGAACGCAAGCTGTCACGAGCCTACGAGCTCGATCCGACCAATCCCAGCACCGCACTGAACCTCTCTGAAGTGCTGTACCGGCGCGGCGACTACGAGCGAGCGCGGTTCTACATCCACCGCGTCAACCTGCGTGAGGAGCTGTCCAACGCGCAGACGCTTTGGCTGGCGCTGCGAGTCGAGAATCGGCTGGGCAATCGCGCTGCGAGGGATGAGTTCGGGCGGCAGTTGCGCAACCGCTTTCCCCAGGCGGCGGAAACATTGGCCTACGAACGAGGGCGCCTGGATGAGTGAGGCCGGCAACCGCGACGCGCCCTCCGTGACGGCCAGCCCCGACGCGCCAAGCGCCGGGGCCATGCTGCGTGCGGCGCGCGAGGGCCGCGGCCTGCACATCGCCGCGCTGGCTGCCGCGATCAAGGTGTCGCCGCGCAAGCTCGAAGCCCTGGAGGCGGATCGGCATGGCGATCTGCCGGACATGACATTTACCCGAGCCTTGGCGCAGACCGTGTGTCGGGCGCTCAAGGTTGACGCCGAACCGGTGCTGGCGAGCTTGCCACAGGCCGGCGACACGCTCAGGTTGTCCCAGGTGGGTGCGGGCCTGAACGCGCCGTTCCGTGAGGCCTCGGGCAGCCGGGATCCGCGCGACTACACGCTGCTGCGCCGGCCTATGTTCTGGGCCACGCTGGTGGTGCTGCTGGGCGCGCTGGCGCTCGCCTTGGTGCCGGAGCGCTGGATGTCGTGGCGCGCAGCCAGTGGCTCGATCAGCAAGCCTTCCCAAGTTGCGCCGGCCGCCGTGGTGGCGGCTGCAGACCCGGTGCCGACAGCTGCCATTGCGGCTTCCGTGCCTGTCGCGCCCCAGATCGAGACCGTCCACTCGGCGCCATTGCCTGTGATGGATGCAGCCGCTGCGGCACTGACCGCACCGGCCGGCCTGCTCGTGATTCGCACCAGCGCCGAGTCCTGGGTCGAAGTGCAGGACGGGCGCGGTCAGACGCTGCTGTCGCGCACCGTGCAGGCGGGCGAGGCGGTCGGCCTGGACGGTATGCTGCCCTTGCGCGTCGCGATTGGCAACGCCGCAGTCACACAGATCACGTTCCGCGGTCAGGCGGTCGACATGGCGGCCAGCACGCGCGACAACGTCGCCCGCCTGCAGTTGCGCTGAAATGAACCACCCCCGAAGCGCCTTCGGCGCCTCCCCCTCAAGGCGGCGCCGCTGGCGGACCGGCAAAGCCGGATCCGCGGCGGCCGCTTGGCCACAGCGGTTCATGCGTCGTAGGTGCCGCTTCGGCGGCATGGAAAACTGAGATGAACAGCAGCCACCCACTCGAGATCATCCCCGGCGCCACAGCGGCGCGTCGGCCGAGCCGGCAAGCCCGCGCGGCATGGGGCTCCAACGTGGTCACCATCGGGGGCGACGCGCCGGTGCGCGTGCAGTCGATGACCAACACCGATACCGTCGACGTCATCGGCACCGCCATCCAGGTCAAGGAGTTGGCCATTGCCGGCTCCGAGTTGGTGCGCATCACGGTCAACACACCTGAGGCGGCGGCGGCCGTGCCCGCGATCCGCGAGCAACTCGACCGCATGGGCATTGACGTGCCCCTGGTCGGCGATTTTCACTACAACGGCCACCGCCTGCTGACCGACTACCCGGCGATGGCGCAGGCGCTGAGCAAGTACCGCATCAACCCAGGCAATGTCGGCAAGGGCGACAAGCGCGACCGCCAGTTTGCACAGATGATCGAAGCCGCGGTGCGCTACGACAAGGTCGTGCGCATCGGCGTCAACTGGGGCAGTCTGGACCAGGAACTGCTGGCCTCGATGATGGACGACAACGCGCGGCGCGCCCAGCCCTGGGACGCCAAGCAGGTGATGTACCAGGCCCTTGTGACTTCGGCTCTGCAGTCCGCGCAGGTTGCACGCGAACTCGGTCTCAACCCCGACAGCATCATCATCAGTTGCAAGGTCAGCGGTGTGCAGGACCTGGTTGCGGTCTATCGCACGCTGGCGACGCGCTGCGACTACGCCTTGCACCTCGGGCTGACCGAGGCCGGCATGGGCACCAAGGGCACCGTGGCCTCAGCGGCTGCGCTCGCCGTGCTGTTGCAGGAAGGCATTGGCGACACCATCCGTGTCAGCCTGACGCCCCAGCCCGGCGAGGCGCGTACGCAGGAAGTGGCCGTCGCGCTCGAGATCCTGCAGTCGCTGGGGCTGCGCGCCTTCAATCCCAGCGTCACGGCGTGCCCCGGCTGCGGCCGCACGACCAGCACCACGTTCCAGGAACTGGCCAAGCAGATCGACGACTTCCTGCGCGCGCAGATGCCGGTCTGGAAGGCCAAGTACCCGGGCGTCGAGAACCTCAAGGTTGCGGTCATGGGCTGCATCGTCAATGGCCCCGGGGAGAGCAAGCATGCCGACATCGGCATCAGCCTGCCCGGCACCGGCGAAGCGCCTGCCGCGCCGGTGTTCATTGACGGGGAGAAGGCACTGACGCTGCGTGGCGAGGGCATTGCAGAAGATTTCCATCGCCTCGTCGAGACGTACATCGAAAAGCGATTCGGCGCTGCCGTCGCATCGCCTTGACCCACGCCGGCGTGGCCGGTAATTGAATCCAAATGGCTGAACGCATCCTTGCTGTCAAAGGCATGAACGACCTGTTGCCCGAGGCGGCGGCGCAATGGGAATGGGTCGAGGCCAAGATCCGCGACCTGCTCGGTCGTTGGGGCTACCGCAATCTGCGCACGCCGATCGTCGAGCCGACGTCACTTTTCGTGCGGGGACTGGGCGAGGTGACCGACATCGTCGAGAAGGAGATGTTCTCCTGGCAGGACGCGATGAACGGCGACCGGCTGACGCTGCGACCCGAGGCCACGGCCGGCATCGTGCGCGCCATCAACGAACACAACGCGCTGTACAACGGCCCGTTGCGCATCTGGCAGATGGGGCCGATGTTCCGCCACGAGCGGCCGCAAAAGGGGCGTACGCGCCAGTTTCATCAGCTCGATGTCGAGGCCCTGGGCCATGCCGGGCCCGATGTCGATGCCGAAGTGATCCTGATGCTGCGCGCACTGTGGCGCGAACTGGGCCTCATTGAGGGCGAGCACATCGCGCTCGAGCTCAACAGCCTGGGCCAACCCGACGAGCGCAAGGCGCATCGCGGCGCCTTGATTGCGCACTTCGAGGCCCACGCGGACTCTCTGGATACCGAGGCCCAGCGGCGCCTGCACGGCAACCCGTTGCGTATTCTCGACACCAAGAATCCGGCGATGAGCGAGGTGGTCGCGAGCGCACCCACGCTGATGGACTTCCTCGGGTCCGAATCGCTGGCGCATTTCAACGCGATGCGTGCCGTGCTCGACGCGGCCGGTCTGGCCTACAGCGTCAACCCGCGCCTGGTGCGCGGCATGGATTACTACAACCTCACGGTCTTCGAGTGGAAGAGTGACTTGCTCGGCGCGCAGAGCACTGTCTGCGGCGGCGGCCGCTACGACCAGTTGATCGAAACCCTCGGCGGCAGGCCGGCGCCGGGCATCGGTTTCGGGCTGGGCATGGAGCGCTTGATGCTGATGCTCGAAGGAGCTGGCATTCAGGCGCCCGCCACGGCGCCCGATGCCTATGCGCTGGTCACGGATCCCGGTTCGCTGGCGCAGGTGATGCCGGTGCTCGATGCCCTTCGCGGCGCGGGTGCCTCGGTGCTGATGCATGCGGGCGGGGGCAGCATGAAGTCGCAGTTCAAGCGCGCCGACACCAGTGGCGCAGCCTATGCATTGATCTTCGGCCCTGACGAACTCGCGCGCGGCGAGGTGGCGATCAAGCCCTTGCGCGGCGGCGAGGCGGTGCAGCAGTACGCTCGCGCGCTCCGCGACGCGGCCCACTGGGCGCACGAACTGCGCACACCGCAACCCTAGGCCCCGAGCGGGGCGCTCGGCTCTGGCCGGGCACGCCGCAGACATAATCCAAGCTTCCCGGTAAACGAATCCCTCATGGCGACCCCTCTCGACCTGCAAGACCAGGAACAAGTTGATCAGCTCAAGGCCTTCTGGTCCCAGTACGGCAATCTGATCACGTGGGTGCTGACCCTGGCTCTGGGCGGCTTTGCGGCCTGGAACGGCTGGAACCTCTGGCAGCGCGACCAGGCCGGCAAGGCCAGCGCGATGTTCGAGGAACTCGAACGCGTCGCGCAGGCGGCTGATGCGCAGCGCAGCGCGCTCGTGTTTGCCGACCTGCAGTCGCGCTATCCGCGCACCGCCTATGCACAGCAAGGCGCACTGCTGACGGCCAAGGTGCAGAGCGAGAAGGACCAGACCGATGCCGCGCTGGCCACGCTGGCCTGGGCCAGCGACAACGCCATCGATGACGTGTACCGCGTGATCGCGCGCGTGCGCGCCGCCGGTTTGTTGCGGGAGAAGAAGCAATACGACGCCGCGCTGGCCCAGCTTGACGCGGCGGCACAGGGCAAGGGTGCCCAGCCGTTCGAGGCGCTGATCGCCGATCGCCGCGGTGACGTCCTGCTGGCACAGGGCAAGAAGGACGAGGCGCGCAAGTCATTCGACGCGGCTTACAAGGCCATGGACGAGAAACTCGAGTACCGGCGGCTGATCGATGCCAAGCTGACAGCCCTCGGCGCCGCGCCAGCGCAGCCGGGCGCCAGCGGAGTTGCGAAATGAACGGCGCCATTCACATCGCTGCGCTGGCCCTGGCTGGGTTGCTGGTCGGCTGCTCGAGCGACAAGCCAAAGCCCACGCCGCTCGAGGCCATCACGCCGCAGATCGCGGCACGAATGGTCTGGAGCACCCGCATCGACGGTGCCGCGCCCGGCTTGATCACGGTGGCGCGTGACGCCGAATTCACCGTCGCTGCGGCCGACGGGTCCGTGCTTGCTTTGCAGGCCGACAGTGGCAGCGAAGTCTGGCGCGGCAGCGCGGGCGCGCGCCTGAGCGCCGGCGTCGGCAGCGATGGCCGCTTCGCCGCGGTCGTGACCCGCGACAACGAGGTCGTGGTGCTCGAGCGTGGTGCCGTGAAGTGGCGCGCGCGCCTCAACTCCCGTGTGTCGACCGCGCCCCTGGTGGCCGGCGAGCGGGTCTTCGTGATCGGGGTGGATCGCCTGGTGACCGCCTTTGACGCCCTTGACGGCAGGCTGCTCTGGACTTTGCAGCGCCCCGGCGAAGCGCTGACGCTGTCGCAGCCCGGCGTGATTGCTGCATTCAAGGACACGTTGCTGGTCGGCCTGGGGCAGCGCCTGACGGGCGTCGACCCCTTGCGCGGCACGGTGCGCTGGGAAGTGGCGCTGGCCAACCCGCGCGGCACCAACGAAGTCGAGCGCTTGGCAGACCTGACCGGACCGGCACTTCGTGTCGGTGATGTCGTCTGTGCACGCTCGTTCCAGTCGGCGGTAGGTTGTGCCAATGCGCAGCTGGCGACACTGCTGTGGACCAAGAACGTCGGCGGCATCCAGGCTGTGGGCGGAGATGCCGAACTGGTGGTCGGCGCCGATGCCAGCGACCGCATCACGGCCTGGCGTGCCGGCAATGGGGACCTGGCGTGGAGCAGCGAGAGTTTGCGCTATCGCGGGCTCTCGGGCCCCTTGTTGGCCGGGCGCATCGTGGTCTTCGGCGACGCGGAAGGCCAGGTGCATTTTCTCGATCGCAACGACGGCAAGATCCTGCATCGATTGCCCACCGATGGTTCACCCGTGGTGGGTGTGCCCGTGCTTGCCGGCAGGACCATCCTGGTCGTGACGCGCAACGGCGGCCTGTTCGCCTTCCGACCGGAATAAGGCGGGAACGCGGCCATGAAGCCCGTGGTGGCGATCGTTGGCCGGCCCAATGTCGGCAAGTCCACGCTATTCAACCGGCTGACAAAGAGCCGCGATGCGATCGTGGCCGACTTCGCTGGTCTGACGCGGGATCGCCACTATGGCGATGCGCGGTTTGGCGAGCACGAGTTCATCGTCGTCGATACCGGCGGCTTCGAGCCCGACAAACCGACCGGTGTGGTCGCGGAGATGGCCAAGCAGACCAAGCAGGCGGTTGCCGAAGCCGATGCGGTGATCTTCGTCGTCGACATCCGTACCGGTGTGTCGGGGCAGGACCACGATATCGCGCGCTACTTGCGCACGGCCAACAAGCGCGTGTTCGTGGTCGTCAACAAGGCCGAGGGGATGAGCGAGTCGCCCCAACTGGCCGAGTTCCATGAACTCGGGATGGGCGAGCCGCATCCGGTGTCGGCAGCGCATGGGCAGGGCATTCGCAGCCTGATCGATGCGGTGCTCGAGGGTTTTGACTTCGGTGCTGAGGAAGAGGTCTATGGCGCTGGGGTCGAGCACCCGATCCGGTTGGCCGTCGCGGGGCGGCCCAATGTGGGCAAGAGCACGCTGATCAACACCTGGCTGGGCGAGGAGCGCCTGATTGCATTCGACCTGCCGGGGACCACGCGTGACGCCATCCATGTGCCGTTCGAGCGCGCGGGCCAGAAGTTCGAACTGATCGATACGGCCGGCCTGCGGCGCAAGGGCAAGGTCTTCGAGGCGATCGAGAAGTTCTCGGTGGTCAAGACCTTGCAGGCGATCGCCGACGCCCATGTGGTGGTCCTGCTGCTCGACGCCACCCAGGGCGTGACCGATCAGGATGCGCACATCGCGGGCTACATCCTGGATGCCGGCCGCGCCGTCGTGATCGCGATCAACAAGTGGGACGCCATCGACAGCTACCAGCGCGAGATGCTCGAACGCTCGATCGAGTCGCGCCTGGCGTTCCTGAAGTACGCCACGCGGCTGCACATTTCAGCCCTCAAGCGCCAGGGCCTGGGTCCACTGTGGCAGGCCGTTGCCGATGCCCATGCCTCGGCGGTGAAGAAGATGCCGACGCCTGTGCTCACCCGGCTGCTGCTGGAGGCGGTGGAACACCAGGCACCCAAGCGTGCCGGGCACTTCCGGCCCAAGTTGCGCTACGCCCATCAGGGCGGCATGAACCCGCCGATCGTGGTGGTGCACGGCAACTCGCTCGAGCACGTCAGCGACAGCTACAAGCGCTTCCTCGA
>JANOPR010000010.1:0-1892 GCA_031421955.1 Burkholderiales bacterium | reverse complement strand
ACGCCAGCGTACAGAAAGTGCATGCCGATGCGCGGATCGGAGCCAATGTCTTGGTGCACCCTCTCGATGTCGGCCCCCACCCGTTCGGCCAGCCGCGACAACTCGTTCATGAAGCTGATGCGCGTGGCCAGCATCGCGTTGGCGGCGTACTTGGTGAACTCGGCGCTGGCGAGCGCGGCATCACGTCCGACACCGCGGTACGGCTTGTCAGGGTCTTGCCACATGTCGGCACGCTGCGCCTGATCGCAGCCGCTCACGCCGGGACGTTGGAGCCAAGATCGGAGAAATTGCTGATCTTGACCGCGCCGTCAGGAAAGCGCGCGACGACGTCCAATTGACCGCCCATCGCTTCGATGTGGCTGCGCAGCGTCGAGAGATACATGTCCGTGCGCTTCTCCATCTTGGCGATGGAAGGCTGCTGGACGTGCAGCACCTCGGCCAGCATCTTTTGCGACAGTCCGCGAGCTTGGCGCAGTTCGTTGAGCGGCATCTCGGCGAGCATCGCCAGCGCCTTGGCTTCAGCCCGTGCTCGAGAATCTGGTGACATACGCGAACGCAGTTCGGAAAATTTGTTAGCCATTGATCAGCCCTTCCTTTCGAAGTTGGTCCAAGTGTTCGTCGTAGAGTCCGTCGGCGATGGGAACATTCACGTCGTACCAGCGGTTGTCGCCCGTCTTGTCCCCGGCAATCAGCAGGATGGCGGATCGTCTGGGGTCAAAGGCGTACAGCGTGCGAAACGGCCGACCATCGTGCTGGGTGCGCAGTTCTCGCATGTGGCTGTGTTTCGAGCCGTTGATCCCTCATCTGTGTATTCGACTTCTCATTTCACAGGGATAATATAGCCTTGATGGAATATGTCGTCAATGGAATATGCGCGACTGGGTCAAGGGGAAATGGATTGCCGCGCTGCGCTCGCAATGACGGCCCCCTCGTCATCGCGAGGCCGAAGGCCGTGGCGATCCAAGACGTCCCTCATGCCATCCGCCAGGCCCGCTGGGCGCCATCAGCGCGGCGAACCCGCTGCCAAACCCGCCGCAATCTGCTTGACCGCAGCATCGGGAGAAAACTGAACTGAACCGCCCTGAACCGCCTACGAGTCGCCTTCGCCAGTGTGACGAGCCGTTGATCGCGAGGCCAACACTCAACTATGTCCTTCGATCGCCTCGCACGCCCGATGCAAGGTGGCACTTCCTCAGCGTACGGGTCCTGGCACTTACCCCGTCAACAGGCCGCGGCGGCGGCAGTCTGCCGCGATCGCCTGCGCCAGGTTCACCAGTAGCGGGACCTGCGCATGCCCTTGGTTCAACGCAGCGGCCAACTCGGCAGCATCGCGCACGTACTCGTGCACCATGCGATTGCGCAACTTCCTCGACGCAAGCCAATCGTCGGCCGACGTCAGAAGGCCGAGCTTCTCGGCGCGATCCAGGTTGTCGATGGCTGGCCCAACGGGCTCCGCCAGGCGGCGCAGGAACTCTGGCAAGAGCTTGTCGGTAATTGTGTCCTGGAGCCGCCCAAAGCGCGCCACAAAAGCATCCGTGCGTTCGGATTCGTCGACGTTGCGTCGCAGCGCCGTCGCCCGCTCGGCACTGAAGGGCTGCGCAAACAGGCGGCGATTGGTTTCAAGCAAGTGCTGTGCTTCGAGCTCGACCGTCTCGACCAGAAAGGCAAGGCGCAACGGCGTAGTCATAGCGCCAAGCCGGTGGCCAATGCCGTCGCATGAATAGGCTGCAGCTTGGTGACGGGGTCGAGCAGCAGCACATCGACACGACGCCCGCCGAGCAGGCGCTCCGCACGCGCCGCCAGGCGAGCGGCAAGCCAGGCGCGGCGCGGCAAGGGATGGGGCGACCGCACCAGCAGGTCCACATCGCCGCCACGCTGGTTGTCATCGACGC
>JANOPR010000009.1:0-3212 GCA_031421955.1 Burkholderiales bacterium | reverse complement strand
CAGCATCCTCGGCGCGATGCAGGTGAGCGAGAGGGGCGACCTGGCCAACTGGATGATCCCCGGCAAGATGGTCAAGGGCATGGGCGGCGCGATGGACCTGGTGGCCGGCGTGAAGAACGTCGTCGTGCTGATGGAGCATGTGGCCAGGAAGAAGGACGGCACGATCGACCTGAAGATCCTGCCCAAGTGCACGCTGCCGCTGACCGGTGTCGGCGTGGTCGACCGCATCATCACCGACCTGGCCGTGCTTGACGTGACGCCGCACGGCCTGCGCGTAGTCGAGATGGCGCCGGGCGTGACTCGCGAGGAACTGCAAGGGAAGACCGGCGTGCCGTTGCACTGAGGCGGTTGCGCCAAAGGGGCACGATGAAGATGGCCGGGCCGCCCGGCAATCAATGTGAACAAGCTTGCTCGCGCATCCAGCGACCTGGCCGCCGAATACTCGGCCAAGGCCGAGGCCTACGTCATGCGGTGGGCGCCGGTGATCGGGCCGATGGCGCGGCCGATTATCGAAGAACTGCCGCTGGCCTTGGCGCACGACGTACTGGACATCGGCTGCGGAGCCGGCGAGCTGCTGCCCGACCTGCGCCGGCATGCGCCGCTGGCCCGCATTGTCGGCGTCGACCCGTCGCCAGGCATGCTGCAGCTCGCACGCCTGCGCCAGCCCGACGCGCATTGCGCGCTGATGGATGCGCAGAGGCTCGCGCTGCGCGACCAGGCCTTCGATGTCGCGCTGCTCGCGTTCGTGCTGTTTCACCTGCCCGATCCGATCGCCGGACTGCGCGAACTGCGGCGCGTGTTGCGCGACGGCGGCGCGGCCGGGGTCGTCGTCTGGGGGCGGGTGCAGCAGCGGCAAGACACAGCGATCTGGCGCGAGGAACTCGACGCCGGCAACGCCGCCCCCGAACCGCGCGACGCGGCGGTGATGCAACAGGCGCGAATGGACACGCCGGACAAGCTGGCCACGTTGCTGCGTGCTGCCGGGCTGCGGCCGCAGCGTGTTTGGGCGCGCGAGTTCGCATACCGCTGGCGGCGCGACGATCTGTTCACGATGCAGATCGAGTGCGGGGTGCCGAGCCGGCGCTTGCCGTCGCTGGCCGCCGCGTCGCGCGAGGCCTGTTGTGCCAGGGTGCGCGAGCGCATCGCGCGGCTCGACGACGATGCGCTGGCCGAGCGCGTCGAGGTGTTGTTCGCCGTCGGTAGGCGCGATGCGGCATGACAGCCCGTCGTCCACACCCGTTCGCGGTTCGCGACCATGAAACGGATTGACTTGCCGTCGCGCCGGCTGGCAATTTGCGCCGTGGCGCTCGTTGTTGCGGCGTGCGCCACACCCTCCGCGCGGTTCGACGACAGCGTCCCGCTGCGTCCCGAAGGCCCGTCGGGCGAGACCGCCAAGCCGGGCTGGTTGTCGCAGCGTTTCATGGTGGCGGCGGCCAACCCACTGGCCACCGACGCCGGCTACCAGGTATTGAAAGCCGGAGGCTCGGCGCTCGATGCCGCGATCGCGGTGCAGATGGTGCTGGCGCTGGTCGAGCCGCAATCGAGCGGCATCGGCGGCGGCGCCTTTCTGCTGCACTGGGACGGCAAGGCAATAGCGGCGTGGGACGGCCGCGAAACCGCGCCGGCTGCGGCCGACGAGAAACTTTTGCTCTTGCCCGACGGCAAGCCGATGCCCTTCATGGACGCCGTGGTCGGCGGCCGCGCGGTGGGTGTGCCCGGTGCCGTGCGCATGCTCGAAGCGGCGCATCTGCAGCATGGCAAGCTGACCTGGGCGGCGTTGTTCCAGCCAGCGATTGCGCTGGCCGAACAGGGCTTTCGCGTCAGCCCGCGCCTGCACATGCAGTTGCAGGCCGAGACGGCGCTGCGCAGCGACCCGCTGGCGCGTGCCTACTTCTACGGCGCCGACGGCGAGCCGCATGCCATCGGTCATCTGCTACGAAACCCGGCGCTGGCCGAGGTGCTGCGCGGCATCGCCTCGAGCGGCAGTGCGGCCTTGCACAGTGGCCCCGTCGCGGCCGACATCGTCGCCCGTGTGCGCGGCCACAGGAAGAACCCGGGCCGGCTCACCGAGGCAGATCTTGCGGGCTACGCGCCCAAGCAGCGCGAAGCACTTTGCACCGAGTGGCTGACGGTCTACCGCGTTTGCGGCTTTCCGCCACCGTCGTCGGGGCACCTGGCCATCATGCAGATCCTCGGTCTGCTCGAACGCAGCCCTTCGATTGCATTGCCGCTGCTCAATGGCGTGCCGAGCACCGCCTGGCTGCATGCGTACACCGAAGCCGCACGGCTGGCCTACGCCGACCGCGCGCAGTACGTGGCCGATCCCGACTTCGTGGCCGCACCGGCCGGGCGCTGGACCAGCCTGCTCGACGACGCCTACTTGAAGCAACGCGCCGCACTGATCGGCAGCAAGAGCATGAAGACCGCCGAGCACGGTGCGCCCGCGGGTTCCAAGAGTGCATGGGCCCCGCAGGCCGCGCAACCCGAGTTCGGCACCAGCCATGTTTCCATCGTTGACGGCGAGGGCCGCGCGCTGGCCATCACCACGACAATCGAGTCCGCGTTCGGTGCGCGCCTGATGAGCGACGGTGGCACCGGAAAGGCCGGGGGCTTCCTGCTCAACAACCAACTCACCGACTTCTCTTTTGCACCCGCCGATGCCCAGGGCAAGCCGATTGCCAACCGCGTGCAGGCCGGCAAGCGCCCGCGCTCGTCGATGAGCCCGACCCTCGTGTTCGACAAGCGCGACGGCGCGCTGGTGATGAGCCTGGGCTCCCCCGGCGGCGCGGCGATCATCCACTTCACCGCCAAGACCCTGATCGGCACGCTGGCCTGGGGGCTGGATGCCCAGCGCGCGATCGACCTGCCCAACTTCGGCAGCTTCAACGGCCCGACCGTGCTCGAGACAGGCCGCTTCCCGGCCGCGACCATCGACGCACTGAAGGCCCGCGGTCACGATGTCGTCGAGAGCGACATGACCAGCGGCCTGCAGGCGATTCAGCGCACGCCACGCGGTTGGTTCGGCGGTGCCGACC
Organism: Burkholderiales bacterium; assembly: GCA_031421955.1. GTDB lineage: Bacteria > Pseudomonadota > Gammaproteobacteria > Burkholderiales > Burkholderiaceae_C > CADEEN01. Next base: position 177 of record JANOPR010000009.1, on the reverse strand, counting down.
CGCGGCGCGAAGGCATCGTGATGGGACAGTGAGCGCAGCGGACAATCGCGCGCAGACCCTAACCCGCTTTCCCATGCACCGCTCCGTCACCCTCCTGCTGAACATCGCGCACGCGATCGACCATCTGTTCCTGCTGATCTTCGCCACCGCGGTGGTGGCGATCGCCAAGGAATTCGG
>JANOPR010000008.1:0-9578 GCA_031421955.1 Burkholderiales bacterium | reverse complement strand
TGCAGGTCAGCTACTCGATGATCGAGGAGCCGGACGACGAGGTCGGCATCACCCGGCGCGAGAAGGCCAAGGCCAAGCAGGAGCCGGTCATCAAGGGCATCCTGCCCGAGACGCCTGCCCCGGCGGCCCTGCCCAAGCCCGTTCCCGCGGCTGCCCCGGCGACAGCGCCGGCAGCCGCGCCCGTGGCTTCGACGCAGGACGCCGGCGGTGGCTTCTTCGGTTGGATCAAGAAGCTGTTCGGCGCTGGCAGCGATGCAACGCCGACGGTGGCCGCAGCAACTGCCGGCGCCGCTGCGCCTGCCGCCGCCGCCGCCGCGTCAGCCAAGCGTGGCGGACGCGGTGAGCGAGGCGATCGAAGCGAAGGCCGTGGTCGCCGCGACGGCCGCAAGGAAGGACCGCGAGAAGGGGGTCGCGAAGGCGCGCGTGAAGGCGCACGCGAGGGCCGCCGCGACGGTCGCCGCGGCGAGGGTCGAGGTGAAGCCCGAGGTGAGGGCCGAGGTGAGGGCCGTCGTGAGGCGCCGCGAGAGCGAGACAGCAGCCGCCGCGACACGCACCCCGCCGGCACCGAGTCTGCGATGGTCGCAGATGCCGCACCGGCCACGGATGCGGCACGCCCGCCGCGCGGGGAGCGCAACGAAGGCCGCCGTGGCGGGCCTCGTGCCGACCGCGAGCCCCGTCCCGCGCCTGCGGCCGACGAGGCCGCACCCGCAGCGCAGAACTTTGTCGACACCCTGCCAAGTGCCGCTGCCGACGCAGCGCCGGGTGCCGGCGACGACGGAGACCGCGACCCCGCGCGCCGACGTCGCCGCCGTGGCGGCCGCGGTCGCGGCCGTGACGAAGGTGCTGGCGACAACGTCGCTGCTGACGCCGGCGCGAGCCCGCGCGACGAAGCCCCCGCGCAGGCCGAACCCGTTGCCGTCGAACCGGCGGCGCCTGCGGCTCCCTACGCCGCCGAGCATGTGCCCACCGACGCGGGTCAGCGCGAGCCCGATGCGTTCGAGGTGAGCAGTCCGGCACCTGTGGCGCCTGCCCCGGTTGCACCGGTTGCACTGGTTGCACCGGTGGTATCGGTGGTATCGGTGGTATCGGCACCCGTCGCCGCGCGCGTGGCACCCGTGGCTCCTGCCGCGACCGCCGCACCCATGGCACCGTTCGAGTTGCCGACTGATTCGCTGGCCGCGATCGCCGCCGGGGCCGGCCTGGAATGGGTCGCCTCCGACAGCGACAAGATTCGCGCGGTGCAGGACGCGCTGGCCAACGAGCCCAAACCGGTTCACGCGCCGCGTCAGCCCAAGCCAGTCGCCGCGGTCGACGACGGCCCGTTGGTGCTGGTCGAGACCAAGAAGGACCTGTCACAGGTACGCCTGCCGTTCGACGCGGCGCCTCCAGCCGCTCCTTGAACGACAACGGCGCCTCTGGGCGCCGTTTTTCATTCAGGCTGCCGCGGCGACACCGGCGCGGCACACGGGCGCCGCGGATGCCACCGCCGGCCTGGTCAGGGCAGGCGCTCGAGCGCGTGCTGGTAGGCGCCGTGGTGCATCAACTCGTCCCAGGTCAGCGGCGCACCCTGCGGCAGCAGGTCAAGGCGGCGCCGCTCGCTGTCGGGCTCGGCCCGCCAGCGGCCCTGGTCCTGCGCCGCTTGCAGGCCGTCGAGCAGCGCATCCACCGCGGCGCCGCCGTCGACCGACTGGTTGCACAGCAGCACCAGATCGCAGCCAGCATTGAGTGCCGCCAGCGCAGAGTCGACCGCACCTCCGGCGACCTTGGCGCCTTCCATGCTCAGGTCGTCCGAGAAGATGGCGCCGGTGAACGCGAGTTGACCGCGCAGGATGTCCTCGAGCCAGCGGCGTGAGAATCCGGCCGGCAAGGCGTCGACCAACGGGTAGACCACGTGCGCGGGCATCACGCTGGTGAGCGTCGTCGACAGCCACTCGTAGGGTCTGGCGTCGTCAGTGAGGATCGCCTTGAGCGAGCGCTTGTCGACGGGCAGCTCGTGGTGGCTGTCGCCACGCGCGTAGCCGTGACCCGGGAAGTGCTTGCCGCAATTGGCCATGCCGGCCCGCAGCAGGCCATGCATCAGGCTCTTGGCCAGCAGCGTCGCGACACGCGGATCGCGGTGAAACGCGCGATCGCCGATGACGCCGCTGGGCCCATGGTCCAGGTCGAGTACCGGGGTGAAGGACAGGTCGACGCCGCAGGCTCGCAGCTCGGCGCCAAGCACGTAGCCGCACGCGCTGGCCGCATCGGTGGCGCTCAGGGCGTCGCGCATCCACATCTCGCCCAGGGCGCGCATCGGCGGCAGGTGGGTGAAACCGTCGCTACGAAAGCGCTGCACGCGGCCGCCTTCATGGTCGACACAAATGAGCACATCGGGCCGGACCGACTTGATCTCGGCGCTGAGTTCGGTCAACTGGCGGCGGTCGCGCCAGTTGCGTGCAAACAGGATCAGGCCGCCGGTCAGCGGATGCGCCAGGCGCCGGCGGTCGCCGGCGTTCAGGCTCAGGCCGGCGATGTCGAGCACGACCGGCGCGTGGGATGCAGTGGAGTTCATGGCGTGATTGTGAGGCGCTCGACGACGACAAAGGCCGTCGCGAAGTCGGATTCGTCGCTCAAGCTGACATGCGCGGCCAGCCCTCGCGCTGCAAACCAGTCCGCCAGCGCGCCGTGCAGGCGGATCTGCGGTTGTCCGCTGCCGGCGCTGACGACTTCGCAATCGCGCCAGCTCATCGGCAGGCGCATCCCCAAGCCGATTGCCTTGGAGAAAGCCTCCTTGGCGGCAAAGCGGGTAGCCAGGTAGGCGACGCCGCGCGAAGGGAACTTCGCCTGCCGGGCCTTGAACATGTCGAACTCGTCGGGCCCGAGCACGCGCTCGGCGAAGCGCTCGCCGCGACGATCGAGTGCCGCGGCGATGCGGCGCACGTCGCAGACGTCGGTGCCGATGCCGAAGATCATCGCCGCAGGTCGCGGTCAGCGCGCGTACGCACGCTGGATGCAGCGCTGGTAGTCCCGCACGGCCTCGGCAAAGCCAAGCTCGAGTGCATCGGCAATCAAGGCATGGCCGATCGACACCTCCTGCACGCCGGGCACCGCGCGCAGAAACTGCGTCAGATTGCTGCGATTGAGGTCATGGCCGGCGTTGACGCCCAGGCCAACCGCCATGGCAGCCGCTGCCGCCGACGCGTAGCGAGCCAACTGCGCGTCCTGCCCGGCGGTGCCGTACGCGGCGGCAAAGGGCTCGGTGTAGAGCTCGACGCGGTCGGCGCCGATGGCTCGCACCGCGGCCATCAACGCGGGTTCAGGGTCCATGAACAGGCTGACGCGCACACCCAGCTGGCGCGCCTCGGCGACCAGGGGCGCCACGCGATCGAGGTCGGCCAGCGCAAAGCCGTGGTCGCTGGTGAACTGCCCCGGCGCATCGGGCACGAAGGTGCATTGCTGCGGCCGCTGCTCGCGAATGAAGTCCATCAGGTTGTCGAACGGGTTGCCTTCGATGTTGAACTCGGCGTGCGGCCAGTCGCGTAGCAGCAGCGCCAGCTCGGCCACGTCATGGGCGCGAATGTGGCGCTCGTCGGGGCGGGGGTGCACGGTGATGCCTTGCGCGCCCGCTTCCAGGCAGAGCGTGGCCGCACGCGTCACGCTGGGAACGCCCAGGTGACGGGTATTGCGAAGCAAGGCTACCTTGTTGACGTTGACCGACAGTGCGCAACGCAAGGTGCGACTGTGGGCCTCGGGTGCGATCAATGGGTTCATGGCTCAGAGCAGGGGTTGCAGGTCGAGCAACACCTGTCGCGTGCGCAAGGGTGTCGCGCCCAGATGATAGGCAAGGAGTTCGCGCAATGCGCGGCGCAATGCTGCGGCCGGGCCCCTGCACGCGCCGCGCAGCGCACTGAGGTCCCGGCCGTCCAACGCCGCCTGCAGCGCCGTCAGGTCATGCCCTGTGACTGCACAGGGGTCGCCGGCCGGTGCCGTCGTGACGCCGTTGTCGGGCCGCAGGGCATAAACCGCAGACGGCTGCACAGGCAACTGGGTCGCCGTTACATGGATCAGGTCGGGCAGCCAGCCGATCTCCCGCAGCAGCCACAACTCGAACGCGCGCAACGCCGCCGGTTCGTCGGCATTGCCGAGCTGAGTCAGCGTGGCCGCATAGGCGTCCCACAGTGCGGGGTGCGGATCCTCACGCGCCAGCAGTTTCATCAGCAGCTCGTTGAGGTAAAAGGCGCTGAACAGCGCGTCGCCCCCGGCCATCGGTACCCCGCCGGCCCACTCTGCGCCGCGCAGGTTGTGTACCTCGGCACCCTGGACCGTACGCCCCAACGTGGCGCTCAGGCGTTGGAATGGGCGCAGCACCGCGCGCAGTTGAGAGGTCGGCCGCTTCGCCCCCTTGGCGGCCACGACAACACGACCGAGGTCGCGCGTGAACAGCTCCACGATCAAGCTCGACTCGCTCCAGTCGTAGCGGTGCAGGACATAGGCCGCCACCGGAGCAGCGACGGCACGACTGCTCATCGGTCCAGGGCCAGCAGCGCCGTCAGCGTGGAACGGCAACCCGCCTGTTCGCTGGCAGACAGTCGGTCGAAGGCAGCCTGAGCCGCGGCGGTATTGCGCTTGCGCGAGACCGCATCGCCGCGCGCGCCGTACGCGCGTGCCAGTGCTTCGTGGGCAAACAGCAGTTCATAGGGCGGCGCATCGTTCTGCGTGCACAGCGCCAGGCATTGGGCGGCGGACTGCAGGCAGGCCTCGGTCTGCCCTGCCGAGAGCCGGCACAGCGCCACGCAGTAGTCTGCGCGTGCGGTCTCAAGCCAGGTGCCGGCGCGCGACCAATGCCACTTGGATGCTGCGGCGATGTCAAGCATGGCGGCGGTGTCCTCAGGGCGGCGCGCAATCCCGCGATCGTGCAGCTCCCAGGCCATGTTGTTGCACGCGACGGCGAGCGGGCGGTGCATGGCGGCAGGTGCGTCGGTCACGGATGCCAGACGCTCGCGCGCAGATGTCAACAGTGCACTCGCCCGCTCGGTCTGATGGCGTCCGACACAGATGGCCGCGGCCGCGGCCTCAGCACGGACGCGCTCGTCGATGGAGAGACCGGTGCAATCCGCGTCCCCGGCTTGTGCCAAGGTGAGGCTCGCGGTGCCGACCCGCAATGCGGACTGCACGCTGGCATCGGCGAGCGGGTGTTGCACAAGTGCCGCCAGGCGCCAGCGGCCATCGTCGAAAGCACCCAGGTGCTCACCGCACAGGTGGACGACCAGACGCACCAGGCCGCTCAGCTGGTCGCCCATCTCGGGCGCTGGCGTCTGCGTGCGCAGGCGCGACGCCACCTCTGCGGGCCGATCGGCGTGGTCGGCCCAGGCCTGTTTCAGGAACGAATCGAATGCCATAGCCCTGTCTGCCTCCGGTGCCCCGCACAAGTGCTCTGGCCGCGCCAGGCGCCGCGCTCAGTATTGGGCCAATGAGCGCCCCAAGGCCGGCCGGGGCCGGCCGTCCCCCGCGGGGATCAAGGAAAGTGGCAAAGCCACATTTCCTTGAGAGCGGGCGCGGCGATTCTCACTCATAGCCATAGCTGCGCAGGTGTTCCTCGCTGTCGGCCCAGCCCGATCGCACCTTGACCCAGAGCTCCAGGAACACCTTCGCGTCCCATAGCCGCTCCAGGTCCTGCCGCGCCTCGCTGCCGATGCGCTTCAAGCGCACGCCCGCGTCGCCGATCACCATGCCCTTGTGAGCGTCGCGCTCGACGACGATCGTCGCGGCAATCCGTCGCAGAGAGCCCTCTTCCTCGAACTTGTCGATGACAACGGTGCAGCTGTAGGGCAACTCATCGCCGGTCAACCGGAACAACTTTTCGCGGATCAGCTCGCTGGCCAGAAATCGCTCGCTGCGGTCCGTGAGCGCATCTTCGTCGTAGAACCAGGCCTGCTCCGGCAGGTAGGGCGCCACGATACCCGGTAGACGCTCGACATCGGCTGGCTTCTTGGCCGACATGGGCACGAACTGCGCAAAGTCGCGCCGCTCGCGCATCGACTGCATCCAGGGCATCAGATCAGTGCGCCGCTTGACCTCGTCCTGCTTGTTGGCAATCAGCAGCACCGGCTTGTCTTCCGGCAGCAATGCGAGCACCTTGGCGTCGTCCAGACTGAAGCGGCCAGCTTCAACCACAAACAGCACGACGTCGACATCGCTCAGCACGCTCTTGACCGTGCGGTTCAGGTTTCGGTTGAGCGCATTGCCATGGCGCGTCTGGAAGCCCGGCGTATCGACGAACACGAACTGTGCGTCGCCTACCGTGCGAATACCCGTGATCCGGTGGCGCGTTGTCTGCGCCTTGGCCGAGGTGATGCTCACCTTCTGGCCGACCAGGGCATTGAGCAGGGTGCTCTTGCCGACATTGGGCCGCCCCACGATGGCCACCAAGCCGCAACGGTGAGCTGACGTCATCTCATGACCGCAAGGGTCCGCCGGATCGGTCGCTGGCCTTGAGCACGACCAGCATGCGCCGAGCGGCTTCCTGCTCGGCGACGCGACGCGACTTGCCGGTTCCCTGCTCGCTCAGGTTGAGCGGCGCCACCAGGCACTCGACGTCGAAGGTCTGTGCGTGCGCCTGACCATGGGTTGCGACAATGCGGTAGGCCGGTACCGGCAGCTTGCGCGCCTGCAACCACTCCTGCAACTCGGTCTTGGCGTCCTTGCTCCAGCTGTCGACCTCGGTGCCGGCAATCGTCTCACCGAGCAAGCCCACGACGATCGCCTGTGCTGGTGCAAATCCGCCGTCAAGGAAGGCCGCGCCGATCAGGGCCTCCAGGGCGTCAGCCAGGATCGACGGCCGCTGCGCGCCGCCGCCCCGGGCTTCGCCGTCGGACAGGCGCACGACCTCGGGCAGGCCGAGCGCGAGCGCCAGCCGGTGCAGGCTGTCCTCGCGCACCAGGTGCGCGCGCACGCGGGTCAGGTCGCCTTCATCGGAGCCGGAAAAACGCTCATAGAGCAGCGCCGAGACGGCCGTCTGCAATACGGCATCACCCAGGAATTCGAGGCGCTCGTTGTGGTCAGTGCCGGCGCTGCGGTGGGTCAACGCGCGAGTCAGCAGGCCCGGCTGCGTGAATCGGTACCCCAGGCGCTGCTGCAGCGAGTCGAGCCTTGCGTCCACTAGTTGGAGCGGCCCTCGCCGCGGTACTTGATCAGAAGGAACACCGGCTCGAACAACTCAACTTCCTTGTCGTAGGCGAAACGGATCACGACCTTGTCGTTTTCCTTGGTCACCTGCAAGTCCTTGCCACCGATGCTGGAGATTGAATACTCGATCTCCTTTTGCTTGTCAAAAGCGCCTCGCGCCTCCGCTACGGTTGCCGGCGCGTCCTTGGCAATCTTCTGGACCGCGCGCTGGATCGTCGTGTACTCGTTGACGGTCGGCAACACGCGCACGATGATCAGTGCCACAAATGCCACCACGATGGCCCACAGCAGCAAGCCGATGAGCGTGACGCCGCGCTCGGCGCGCAAGGGGGGGCAGGCACTGGCCATGGATCGGTCTCCGACGGTGAGGAAAGGACGCGCGGCGATCAGTGAAATCCGCCGATGCGGCCGAGATTACCGAAATTCATCCACACAAAGAAGGCCCTGCCGACAAGGTTACGGTCGGGCACGAAGCCCCAATACCGCGAGTCGACGGAATTGTCCCGGTTGTCGCCCATCATGAAGTAGTGTTTCTCGGGCACCTTGCAGGTCACGCCCTCGCTGGTGTAGCGGCAGGCGTCGCTGTTCTGGAAGTTCTGCGCGCCGGGTATGAATGCGGGCCGATCCTTGTCGATGAGGATCCGGTGTTCGACGCCAGCCAACTTCTCGCTGAACTGCTGGGCGTAGCGCCGGCTGTCCTCGTCGTAGAAGTCGGGTAACGGCCGCGTGTCGATGCGCCGGCCGTTGACTGTCAGCACCTTGTTCAGATAGGCGACCTCGTCGCCCGGCACACCGACCACGCGTTTGATGTAGTCCAGGCGTGGATCGGGTGGATAGCGGAACACAACCACGTCGCCGCGCGCGGGATCCTTGTTGGCGATGATCTTGTGGTTGATGACGGGCAGGCGGATGCCGTAGTCGAATTTGTTGACCAGTATCAGATCGCCAACCAGCAACGTCGGAATCATCGAACCCGAAGGAATCTTGAAAGGCTCAAACAGGAACGAACGCAGCAGGAAGACGATCAGGATCACGGGGAACAGCCCTGCGGTCCAGTCGAGCCACCACGGCTGCATCAGCAGCCTGTCCTTGGCCTCGACAACGTTGTCGTCGACGCGGGCGATGCCTTGCCTGGACAGCTCGGCTCGGCGCGCAGCATGTTGCGCCTCGAGCCGTGCGGCGGCAGCCTCGCGCGAGGGTTTGAAGACAAGTCGCTCGCCCAGCCAGTACGCCGCGGTGACGACGGTCAGCAGAAACAGCAGCAGCGCGAAATTGCCGATCCAATACCCGAAGAACCAGCCTCCGAGGTACACGATGAGCGCGCCATACAACAACCCGGTGAGTGTGCTCATCAGTTTCATCAATCGTCGACCTGGAGAATGGCCAGAAACGCTTCCTGCGGCACCTCGACGGCACCGATCTGCTTCATTCGCTTCTTGCCGGCTTTCTGCTTCTCGAGCAGCTTCTTCTTGCGTGTGATGTCGCCGCCGTAGCATTTTGCCAGCACGTTCTTGCGCAGCGCCTTGATGTTCTCGCGCGCGATGATGTTGGCGCCAATCGCGGCCTGGATCGCCACGTCGTACATCTGGCGGGGAATCTGTTCGCGCATCTTGGCCGCCACGGCGCGGCCGCGGTGCTGGCTCTGGGCCCGGTGCACGATGATCGATAGAGCATCGACCCGGTCGCCATTGATCAGCAGGTCGACCTTGACCACGTCGGCGGCACGGTACTCCTTGAATTCGTAGTCCATCGAGGCATAGCCCCGCGACACGCTCTTGAGCTTGTCGAAGAAGTCGAGCACGATCTCGGCCAGCGGCATCTCATAGGTCAGGTGCACTTGGCGGCCGTGGTACGCCATGTTGATCTGCTGGCCGCGCTTGACGTTGGCCAGCGTCATGACCGGCCCGACGCTGTCCTGCGGCATGTACAGCTGGACGGTGACGATGGGCTCGCGTATCTCGAGGATGCGCCCTGGATCGGGGATCTTGCTCGGGTTCTCGACCATCATGACCGTGCCGTCGTTGAGGACGACTTCGTAGACCACGCTGGGCGCGGTCGTGATCAGGTCCTGGTCGAACTCACGCTCCAGGCGCTCCTGGACGATTTCCATGTGCAACAGGCCGAGGAAGCCGCAGCGGAAGCCGAATCCCAGTGCCTGGCTGACCTCGGGCTCGTAACGCAGCGAGCTGTCGTTGAGCTTCAGTTTCTCCAGCGCATCGCGCAGCGAGTCGTATTCACTGGCCTCCGTGGGATAGAGGCCTGCAAACACTTGGGGTTGTATTTCTTTAAAACCAGGCAAAGGCTCCGTCGCCGTGAAGGCCGCGCCCCCCGTTCCTGGCTTGATCAGGGTCACGGTGTCGCCCACCTTGGCGGCCTGAAGCTCCTTGATGCCCGCGATGATGTAGCCGACTTCG
>JANOPR010000007.1:0-9284 GCA_031421955.1 Burkholderiales bacterium | reverse complement strand
CGCGAATTGGCATCGCACTATCGCTGCAGGTGACGTGGGGTTTGGCGACTACTTGATGTCCGGTTGGTGCTGCGCAACTATCGTTGGCGAGCCGGCGATGCGGCGCAGGCAATGCACGTGCGTCAGCGTGGCGCCGACCATGCCCGAAACCTCGGCCACTGTTTCGAGCACGATCTCGCGTGGCCGTAGCGCTTTGCGAAGAAAGTGTCGGCCAGCCAACGCAGCAGCCGCGTGACGCCCGTCGCGAAGCGGTCGGACAGCCCGTGCGGCACACGCTGCATCGGCGCTGGCGCCACCACGCTCACCGCGACTCCGCAGCGGCCACGTCGACGTCCAGCCCGCGGTCGGGCGACTCAAACACCTGGGGCTGGCCGGGCGTGCGCTCGATCAGTTCTTCGATCATGAAGCTGCCGTAGCGCTGTGCGGCCACGGCCCGCATCGAACGCGCCAGTTCGGCCACGCGCTCGGCCTGCGCATCCTCGGGCGCATGCACCACCAGGAAGCTGCAGCCGCGCTGTGCCAGCGCACGGTGCGCCTTGATCAGGTTGAGTTCCTGGCCGAGGGAGGCCAGCGGGCTGGCCGCCTTTTCATGGGCATCGACCTGGGCAGTCATCTCCGCCGGCGAGTAGCGCACCAGCGCCTCGCCGGCAAAGTCCTGCGCCAGCAAGGCACCGATGGCCGCCTGGACCTGCGACTCGGTGGTGAAGGCGATGACGGTGTGTCCGACGGGCTTGAAAACACCGAACGAGGTCGGCGGATCGGTCTTGTCCATGCATGCTCCTGAGGCCCGGCCGACAGGGCCGCGCAGACTGCGAGCGTGGCCTGCGACAGCGCCGCGCGCTGCCGGACGACTGCGGGTTTGCTTGTCAGAGGCGTCCGACAGCGCGCTTGCCCGCGCTGCCTTCGCGTGCTTGCCAGTTCTCGGCGGCCTGGCTGCAAAACGCCGCCAGGGCCTGCAGCATCGCCCGGGTGGCGTGGTTGGCAGCGATCACGCCGCCATAGGCGTCTGCGCTGGGCGCGTCGGCCCGGTTGTCGAATTCGATTTGCGCCAGGACCTGGCGCGTGGCGTTGTCGCTGAGGGTTGCGCGCAGCGTCAGGCGCACGCGGCTGGGCGTGGCGCCGAACTCGTGCTGCAGGCGCACGATCTCGGTGTCCAGGCGCAGTTCACCGGCGGCGGCACTCGGCGTGGCCAGCACGGCGCGGAACTTTCCGCTGCGGTCGAGCGCCGCGACGATCAGCGGCGCGAGCATGCGCGCCGGTGTATCGACCCATTCGCTGTGCGCGAAGTACTCGAGCTGGTGCGTCTGGCGCAGGTAAATGATGTGCTGGCTGTCGAAGCCTGCGCCGGCCTGGGGCGGGTTGACCACCAGGGTCGGCGCGGCCGAGGGCCCGGTCGATGCGACGCGCGGTGCGGCCGGCACGGCGTCCTGCGCAGCGTCGAGGGCGAAGAAGGCGGGCGGCGGTACCGGCGTGGGCTTGAGCGCGCTGCAGGCCGCCAGCAGGGTCAGCGCGGCAGCGGCCAGCGCCAGCCGAAACGAGCGCGCGAGAGCAATAGCGTGGTTCATGGTGGACCTTTGCCTGGAGTGGTTTCGCCCGGGCCTGGCGGCACTGGGCTGCGGCCGAACAGCAGGCTGCTCGGGTTGCGTTCGGTCTGCTGCGTCAGGCGCCGCAGCGAGCCCGAGAGCAGGTTCAGATCGCCCAGCAGGCGTTGCAGCTGCGGCAGCGTGTCGGCACTCAGACGCTGGACTTCGGCGCCGACCGAATCGACCGTCTTGCCCGCGCTGGCGCTGGCCAGCGCGGCCTCGTTGCCCATCTTCTCGACCGCCTCGGCGCTGTGGCCGATGCGCTCGATCAACGGGCCGAGCTGGGCCGTGACGCGCGCGCCGTTGTCGAAGGTGCGCGCGGCGCTGACGATGCCGGCGTCCAGCGTGTCCTTGCGCGCGGCCAGCGTGCGCGAGACGGTTGCGATGTCGGCCAGCGCGCTGCTGAAGGCCTTGCGGTTCTCGTCGCTGAGCAGGGCGTCGATGTTGCTCGACGTGCTGTCGAGCTTGGCCAGCACCGTGGTCAACACGTTCTCCAGCCGCGCAGACAGCGAGGGCTTGGTGCGGATCACCGGGTATTGTTCCTGCGCCGTCGCGCGCAGGGGCGGCGATTCGCGCGTGCCGCCGCCGAGCTCGACATAGGCGATGCCCGTCAGGCCCTGGGTCTTCAACACCGCGACGGTGTCTTCCCGGATCGGGGTGCCGCGCTCGATGGCGAAGATCAGCCGCACCCGCTCGGGGTTGGCCGGGTCCAGGTGGATGCCCTCGACCTTGCCGACATCGACGCCGTTGTACTTGACCGGCGCGTTCAGGTTCAGCCCGGCGACGGATTCGTCAACCAGGGCCAGGTACAGGTCGTAGGCCTGCCTGGATGCGCCGCCCGCGGCCAGCCACAGCGCGCCGGCAATCATCGCGGCGCCCAGGGCCAACACGAAAGCACCCACGAGGGCGTAGTTCACCTTGGTTTCGATGTCGCACTCCCCTGCGCGCCGCGCGCCCTCGGACCCTCGAAGTAGGGCTGGATGTCGCTGTTCGCCAGCCTTGAGAGCTCGGCCATCGAGCCCACGCCCTGCACCTTGCCGTGGCCGAGCACCGCCACGCGGTCGGAGACTTGCCAGAGCAGATCCAGGTCGTGCGTGATCATCACGATCGTCAGGCCGAACTGGTCGCGCAGCTTGCGCACCAGTTCGTCGACACCGCCGGCGCTGATCGGGTCCAGCCCCGCGGTCGGCTCGTCCAGAAAGAGCAGTTCGGGGTCCAGCGCCAGTGCCCGCGCCAGCGAGGCGCGCTTCATCATGCCGCCGCTCAGCTCCGACGGATATTGCGCGCCGACTTCGGGCGCCAGCCCGGCCAAGGCCAGCTTGGCGTCGGCGATGGCGTCGATCTGCGCGTCATCGAGATCGCTGTGCTCGCGCAGCGGCAGGCCGATGTTCTCCTTCACCGTCAGCGCGCCGAACAGTCCACCGTGCTGGAACATCACGCCCCAGCGCTTGCGCAGCGCGCGCGCGTCGTCGTCGCCGATGTCCCGCAGCTCGGTGCCGAGCACGCGGATCTCGCCCGCGTCGGGCCGGTGCAGCAGGATCATCTCGCGCAGCAGCGTCGACTTGCCCGAACCACTGCCGCCCACCAGCGCAAAGATTTCCGCCCGGCGCACCTCCAGATCCAGGCCCTCGTGCACGACGTGATTGCCAAAGCGCGTGGACACCCCGCGCAGTTCGATCACGGCTTCGGGCGCGGTGGCTGCGTCCATCTCAAAGATCCAGTGCACTGAAGGCGACCGAGAACAACGCATCGGCGACGATGACCAGGAAGATCGACTGCACCACCGCGCGCGTGGTCTGGCGCCCGACGCTGTCGGCGCCGCCGCGCGTGCGCAGGCCGTGGAAGCAGCCGACGATGGCGATGATGGCAGCGAACACCGGCGCCTTGGCCAGGCCGATGAAGTAGGTCGTCACGCTGACCGCCTTGACGAAGCGATCGAGGAACTCGGGGAAGCCCACATCGAGTTGCGAGCGTGCCATCAGCATGCCGCCGAACACGCCCAGCACGTCGGCAAACAGCGTCAGCAGCGGCAGCACGATCACCAGCGCGATCACCTTGGGCAGCACCAGCAACTCCAGCGGCGCGATGCCCAGGGTGCGCAGCGCATCGATCTCCTCGGTGACGGCCATGGTGCCGATCTGCGCGGCGTAGGCCGAGCCCGAGCGGCCGGCGATGATGATGGCGGTGATCAGCGGCGCGAACTCGCGCAGCATCGACACCCCCACCAGGTCGGCGACGAAGATGTTGGCGCCGTACTGGCGCAGTTGGGCCGCACCCTGGTAGGCGACGACCACGCCGAGCAGGAACGACAGCACGCCGACGATCGGCAGTGCATCGAAGCCGGCGCTGCGGATGTTGAACAGCACCTGGCGCCAGCGCCAGCGCGAAGGGCGCATCACGCTGGCCGCAAACACCAGCGCGGTCTCGCCGACGAAGCTCAGCAGCGCCAGGCCCTGCTCGAATACCGCGGCGCTGCTGCGGCCGATGCCGTGCAGGACGGACGGTGACGTGGCGGTGGGCTTCATGATGGGGGCCTTAGCGCCGCACAGGCGTTGCCGCCGCGGTACGCGACGGCGGCTGTCGCTGCACCAGGCCCTGGCAGCTGGCGGCGCCGCGGCCGGCCTCTTCGGCATTGCCCAGGTCGATCAGCGGCAGCAGCGCGGCCAGTGGGTTGAGCAGGCCGAGCAGCACCGAGGCCGCGAGCTTGCCGCCGATGGCGCCTTTCTCCAGCGACACCTGGGGGTCGGCGAAGCTGCCGCGCACACGCAGCGGTGAGCGCAGCGAGAGCGGGCTCTTGTCCTTCGGGCTGACCACGGCGCGCAGGTCGAGCTGTTCGCTGACCATCGACAAGCTGCCGTCGATCCAGACCGTCGAGTCGCTGGTGTCCAGGACCACCACGCGCGTGCGCAACACACCGCGGTCGGCCGCCAGGTCGGCTACAGCGCAATGCACCGGCAAGGCATCGTCGCCCTTGATCATCACGCCCAGGCTCTGCGCGATGTCCAGGCCCGCGGCCTCGATCACCAAGTGCGAGATGCTGCCGCCGCGCAGCTCGCTGCGCACCTGGCCTTTGAGGCTGGCCAGGATCTCGGCGGTCGAGCGGCCCTGTCCGGTCAGCGTGGCCTGGCCGCTCATCTTGCCCGACACGTAGGGCGGCGCGCCGTTGGCGCGGGCCTGGTGGATCCAGCGCTCCAGGCGCACGCCGCTCCAGCGCAGATTCGCATTCCACAGCGCCAACGCGTTGCGCCCGTCCAGCCCGAGCTCGCCCTCGAGCCGGCCCTGTGCGGTGCGTGCATCGAGCTCGCGCAGGCTGAGCACCGCATTGACCAATTGCAGGTGGCCGCGCAGGGGTTGCAGCGGCTCGAGGTACGAGGTGTTGAGGTCGACGTTGGCGATGTCGATCTGCACATTGGCGTCCATCGCGCGCAGGCTCGGCAGATCGAAGGGCCGGTTCGGCAGCACCTTGCCCGGGGCCGTGCTCGGCTTGACTTCCAGCGCGGCGCCCCCGGCCTGCGACGGCACGATCGCCGTGGTGCCGACCACCGGCCCGAGGTCGACCAGCATCAGCCGCGTGCCGCCAAGCCGCCCCGACAGCAAGGGCGGGTTGCGCGCGGCTTCATAAACGAAGGCCCCGTTCAGGCGGCTCGCGCCGATGCTCGCGTCCTTGACGACCGTGTGCCAGGTGTCGCCCTGCACCTGCAGCAGCCCGTCCATGCGAAAGGCCGCGGTGGTGGGCAGCGTCACGCCGATGGTGTCGCCCACGGCGGCCAGCGACGGGCCCTTCAGGCTGAAGCGCCCGGACAGGCCGGCCAGGCGCGTGGCATCGGTGGCGGTGCCGAGGAAGCTGAACTGGGCCCGGCCGACGCTGGCCTTGACGCTCACAGGCACGGGCTCGCTCGGCACCTCACCCGCCGCCCAGGGCAGCACGCCATAGGCCACCGCATCGATCTTCACCGGCATCTTGCGTACCAGCCCGGTGATGCCGACTTGCAGGCGCTGGCCGGACGTGACGGGCACAGGCGCTGCATCGCCTTGCAACGACAAATGCGCTCGCACGTCGATGGCCAGCGGCGCGTCGCGGTATTGCACCTGGCCGTTGCCGACCTGCAGGCTGCCCCACTGCGGCAGGCGCAGGGGCTCGAACGGTCCCTCCGTCGGTGCCCTGCGGAACTGCCACGTTGCGCGGCCATCGGCCAGGCGTTCGAGTTGCGCGTCGAGCATTCCGGCCTGCAGGCGTTCGACGCGCAGGCGCTGGCCGCGGTGCGCGCGCCAGAGATCGGCGTAGGAGAAATCGAGCTCGACCTCGCGCGCGAGCAGCAGATGCGGCGCAGGGCTCCAAGCCGGCGCGGCGATCTCCAACTGCGTCGCGCGCAGGCGCAGGCCGCCGATGAAGCGAATCCGAAAGGCTTCGTCGTGCATGGCGTCGGGCGCGGTGTCGATGCCGCCGCCGTCGGAGAACACGACGCGGCGCTCGAGCCGCTCGGAGAGCAGGCGCTGCAACGGTGCGCCCAGGAACGGCCAGCCCAGCCACTCGCCCAACGCCACCGCAGCGGCCAAAGCCAGCAGCGTGACCGCCACGGCGTATGGCCAGCGCCGCGGCGCCGGCGCCAGCCGCGCTGCGCGCGGCGTCATCCGGCCACGCTGGTCGGCGCCGGCCGGTACAGGCCGCCTCGTGCAGCGTGTTCGCCCGACTCGATCGGCTGCGCCAGCCAGGCCCGCTCGGAACCGCTTAGGTCGTTGGTACTCATCGACGGCTCCCGATCGTGAACAGTAGCCGATGCTGGCCCCTGTGCACATGCCTGCCCATCGGCGGCGACCGGCTCTGCGTGTGGGCCAACGCCTACAGGACAGCCGGCGCGCTCAGTCCAGGGCCGGCTCGGCCCCTCAGATTCGGGCTGCGGCGTTGTCAGGCGAACTGGCTGGCGTAGGCCCGGCGGTCGTTGGCATAGCAGTCGCAGGCGGCCGCTTCGAGGCCCCTGCGGTCGCGCACCTGCATCTCGCCGCGGTGGTACTCGATCAGGCCGCCGCGCTGCAAGGCGCTGGCCGCGGCCGTGACGCCGACGCGGCGCACGCCCAGCATGTAGGCCAGAAACTCGTGCGTGACATGGAAGCGCGCGGCGTGGGCCCGGTCCTGGCTCATCAGCAGCCAGCGCGCCAGGCGCGGGCCGATCTCATGAAAGCGCAGGCAGGCCGCCGAGCCCGTCAATTGCGCCATCAGCACATACAGATAGCGGTTGAGCAGGCGTTGCAGCGCGGGGCTGCGGGCCAGCTCGGCGCGCAACGCGGCGGCACTCAGGCGCAATGCCAAGCCCGTGCCTTGCACCACGGCGTGCAGCGGCACCGTGGCCACACCCAGCGCCAAGTGCGCGCCGAGCATGCCTTCGCGGCCGGCCATGCCGACCTCCAGCGCCGGCTTGCCGTCGATCGGCGCCACCAGCGAGATGAAGGCGCCGATCGGGAACCAGCCATGGCGCGTTGGCCTGCCGGGTTCACACAGCACGCTGCCCAACGTCAGCTCGCACGGCTCGCAAACGGCGAGCAGGCGGGCGCGGTCGTTGCGCGGCAGGCGCTCGATCAGTTGGTTCTGGGGGGTGGCCATACTGGCTCATGGTTGTGGTGCCCGCCCCCGCAATCCTCCGGGCGGGCCGCTGAGGACGGCCGTGGCATGCCGTGTCCCTCAGCGTGGCTAATGTGCACGAGAAAGCGTGCACCGGCAGTCTGGCAGCGTATATCGACGCAAATCAGGCGGCCGGTCAGGCCGCCATCGGCATCGGCAGCAGGCGCCGGTACTCCTTCTTGGCCACCGCATAGCACTCGCAGGTGTGCTGCTCCAGGCGCTGGCGGTCAAGTACCTCGATGTGCCCGCGGCGATAGCGGATGACGCCGTTCTGCTGCAACTTCTGCGCCGCGGCCGTGACGCCTTCGCGGCGCACGCCCAGCAGGTTGGCCACCGCCTCCTGCGTCATCGCCAGCGCGTCGGACTGCGTGCGGTCCAGGCCCATCAGCTGGCGGCGGCTGACCTGCTGGGCGACCGAGTGGTGGCGGTTGCAGGCCGCGGTCTGCACCGTCTGCACGATCAGCGACTGGGTGTAGCGCAGCAGCAGGTGCAACGCCGCGCCGCCGCGCGCGACCGCTGCGTGCACCAGTGGCGCGCCCAGGCGCCAGCCCAGCCCGGCGCTTTGCACCAGCGCGCGGCCGGTCATGGCGTTGCCGCCCATGAACAGCGAGATGCCGACCACGCCTTCGTTGCCGACCACCGCGAACTCGGCCGAAGCGCCGTCGCGCGTCATGGTCGACAGCGAGATCACCGCCGTGGTCGGAAACACCACCGAGGCCGGGGTTGCGCCCGATTCGAACAGCACCTGGCCATAGGCCAGCTTCACCGGTTCGATGTGGGGCTGCCAGCACGCCCAGTCGTTGTCGGGCAACGCGGCGAGCAACTGGTTGGTGCGGGGGTCCATGCCGCATGATCCCGAGTTGCGGCACAGGCGCCTATCGGTTGCTGCCGGTACTTCCTGTCAGCGGGCTCCTACGGCAATGTGCGTTGTCGAACAGACATGCGAGCCTCCGGGGCGGGCCCTTTCGCGCCGCTGCGTTACTTCGTCGTGTTGGCCGGCAGCAGCCGGTCGTATTCGGTCTTGACCACCGCGTAGCACTCGCAGCTGCGCTGCTCCAGGCCCGGCCGGTCGAGCACGTTGATGCGGCCGCGGGTGTAGCGGATCAATCCGGCCTGCTGCAGCTTCAGCGCGGCTTCAGTGACGCCTTCGCGGCGCACACCCAGCATGTTGGCGATCAGCTCCTGCGTCATCGCCAGCTCGCTGCCCGCAAGCCGGTCCAGGCTCAACAGCAGCCAGCGGCAGAGTTGCTGGTCAAGCGAATGATGGCGGTTGCATACCGCCGTCTGCGCCATCTGCGTGATCAGCGCCTGGGTGTAGCGCAGCAGCAGGTGCAGCACCGGCGCGCGCGTGAATTCGCTCTTGATTGCCGCTGCGGGCAGGCGCCAGGCCTGGCCCGCGCTTTGCACCACCGCGCGGCTGGGCGTCGATTCGCCGCCCATGAACAGCGAGATGCCGACGATGCCCTCGAAGCCGACGACCGCGATCTCGGCCGCGGCGCCGTTGTCCATCACGTAGAGCAAGGAGACGATGGAAGAAGTCGGGAAATAGACATGCGAGAGCGTGCCGCCCGATTCGTACAGCACCTGGCCCAGCGCCAGCGTGACCGGTTCGAGCTGCGGCAGCCAGCGCCGCCAGTCGGCCGCGGGCAGCGCAGCAAGCAGTTGGTTGGTTCGCGGGTCCAGGGCGGTGGTCAAAAGCGCACTCCGAGGCGGGTGCAATCCCCGCGTCGCGCCGGAGTGTACGGGCGGCGCGAGCGCGCTTCTGTGCGCTAGCGCACATCTGTGCGCTGCAGAACACTGCCGAATCGGCCCCGGAGCAGCCCCGCCGCCAGCGGGCGCGGACCCGCCGCTGCTATGAAATGCGATGCCCGGCGGCATCGCACTCAGGGGCCCGCGCTCAGCTCTTGCCGAACTTGGCCATGGCCGCAGTGACGCAGCCGGCCTTGGCATCGCCCGTCATCGCATCGCACTTCTCGGCCGCGACCTTGTAGTCGGCGTCGCGCTTGTCCTGCGCCGCGTCGGTCTTGGATTCGGTGATCTGCTTGCCCATCTTGGCGTCGGCCAGGGCCTTGACCTCGACCGCC
>JANOPR010000006.1:0-4346 GCA_031421955.1 Burkholderiales bacterium | reverse complement strand
CCGCTCGAATGGACCGAGATCATCATCATCTTCGTGCCGATCTTCCTGCCGATGCTGGCGCATTTCGGCGTCGACCCGATCCTGTTCGGCGTGCTGGTGGCGCTGAACCTGCAGACCGCGTTCCTGTCGCCGCCGATGGCGATGTCGGCGTATTACCTCAAGGGGGTCAGTCCGCCGTCGTTGCTGTTGACGCAGATCTTCAGCGGCTGCATGCCCTTTGTGTACATCGTGCTGGTGACGATGCTCATCATCTACGTCTTCCCGGGCGTGGCCCTGTGGCTGCCCAATGCCCTGTACGGCCGCTGAGCGATGGACCTGAGGCGCCTGGAACTGCTTAGCGCGACCGACGCCGCGCGGGCCATCGCCGAGGGCGCGATCAGCTCGCTGCAGTTGGTCGAGGCCTGCCTGGCGCGCGTGCGCGATACCGAGCCCGCGGTCCAGGCCTGGCAGTACCTGGACGAGAAGCACGCCCTGGCCCAGGCCTGTGCGCGCGACCTCGACCGCTCCGAAGGCCGCGCGACGGGCCCGCTGCACGGCATCCCTGTGGGCGTGAAGGACATCATCGACACCGCCGACATGCCCACCGAGGACGGCAGCGTGCTGCACGCCGGGCGCACCCCCGCGCGCGACGCCACCGTGGTCGCCCTGTTGCGCGCGGCAGGCGCCGTGATCCTGGGCAAGACCGTGAGCACCGAGTTCGCCACCTTCGAACCCGGCAAGACGCGCAACCCGCACCACGCCGAGCGCACGCCCGGTGGCTCGTCGTCGGGATCGGCCGCCGCGGTGGCCAGCGCCATGGTGCCGCTGGCGATCGGCACGCAGACCAATGCCTCGGTCATTCGTCCGGCGGCGTTCTGCGGCGTCTACGGCTTCAAGCCCAGCCATGGCCTGATCTCGCGCCAAGGCATCCTCAAGCTGTCGCCCACGCTCGACACGGTGGGCGTCTTCGCGCGTTGCCTGGATGACATCGCGCTGA
The DNA here is from genome assembly GCA_031421955.1 of Burkholderiales bacterium. GTDB lineage: Bacteria > Pseudomonadota > Gammaproteobacteria > Burkholderiales > Burkholderiaceae_C > CADEEN01. The sequence continues at coordinate 3,370 of JANOPR010000006.1, read as the reverse complement.
TCACGGAGGCGCTCACGGCGTTCGACCCCGCCGACGCCGCGATGCGCCCGCGCGCGAGGATCCCGTTTGCGCAGACCCTGGCCGGCGAGCCACCGCTGGCGCCGCGCATCGCCTTCGTCAAGACCCCTGTCTGGGAGCGCGCCGACCCGAGCACCCGCGAGGCCTTCGCCGAGCTCAGCACTGCGCTGGGCGCGCAATGCGAGGAATACATCCTGCCCGAGTCGGTGTCCGCGGCGTGGGACTGGCAGCGCACGATCATGGAAGCCGAGATGGCCCTGCATCTGGACCTCGAGTGGGACAAGGGCCGCGACAAGCTCTCGGCATCGCTGCGCGCTCAGCTCGAGCGCGGCCGCGAAGTGCGCGCCCTGGACTACCAGAAGGCGCTGGCGATGGTGCCGCGACTGATCGACGGCTTTGCCGATCTGTTCGCCAATTTCGACGCCATCGTGACCCCGGCCGCGCTGGGCACTGCGCCGCCGATCGCCTCGACCGGGGACCCGGCCTTCGGTACCCTGTGGAGCTTGTGCGGCATGCCCGCGCTGAGCCTGCCCCTGATGAACGGCCCCGATGGCCTGCCGCTGGGCGTGCAACTGGTCGGCGCACGCGACGGCGACGCGCGCCTGCTGCGCACCGCACGCTGGATGCAGTCGACCGTGCATGCCGGCTGAGATTCGAACCAGGAGTCCCCAGATGCCCGTCAAGATCTTTTCCGCCCTCCTCGCGATCAGCTTGCTGCTGGCCTACCTGATTCCGCTGGTCTTCAAGCTGAAGGAAGTCGCGCTCGGCGTGGTCGTCCTGATCGGCGTCACGATGATGCTGGTCGACCTGTGGCAGTCGCTGCAGTCGCAAGACGATTGAGGCTGCCGGCGATTCGATGACCGCGGTTCTGCCGCCCGGCGTCGTCGTCTTCGAGCGCGGCTGGCTGTCGTCGAACAACATCCTGCTGAATGGCGCGGACGGCCAGGGCGCAACGCTCGTCGACAGCAGCCATTGCCTGCATGCGCCGCAGACCATGGCCCTGGTGCGCGCGGCGTTGCGGCCCGGGCAGACGCTGGTGCGCATCGTCAACACCCACCTGCACTCCGACCATTGCGGCGGCAACGCCGCCCTGGTGCGCGAATTCGGCGCCCGGGTGGTGATCCCGCCCGGCGACGCCGACGCGGTTGCCTGCTGGGACGAGGACATGCTCACCTACCGTCTGACCGCCCAGCGCTGCGAGCGCTTCACGGCCGACGAGGTGCTGCGCCCCGGTGAGTCGTTCAGCGTCGGCGCGCGGACCTGGCAGGCGCATGCCGCACCGGGCCACGACCCGCATTCGCTGATCCTGTTCGATGCCGGCACGAGCCTGCTGATCTCGGCCGACGCGCTGTGGGAAGACGGCTTCGGCGTGGTCTTCCCCGAACTCGACGGCGTGAGCGCCTTCGACGAGGTGGCTGCCACGCTGGACCTGATCGAATCCTTGCACCCGCGCCTGGTGATCCCCGGCCACGGTGCGCCCTTCGGCGACGTGGCCGGCGCGCTGCAGCGCGCGCGCTCGCGCCTGGCCCGCTTTCGCGCCGACCCCGCGCGCCATGCACGCCACGGCATCAAGGCCCTGACCAAGTACCACCTGCTCGAAGTCGGCAGCCAGCCGCTGCCCGGGCTGCGTGCGTGGTTCCAGGCCACGCCGATCGTTCAGCAGGTGTGGCAGCGCCTGGGCCGGCCCGAGGGCTCGCCCGCGGCCTGGGGCGAGCGACTGCTGGCCGAGTTGGTCACCAGCGCGGTGCTGGCCGTTCGCGAAGGGGTGGTGCACAACGCTTGAGCGGCTTCATAACGCATTCATAACGCTCGCCGGCCTACAACCCGCCCATCGCCCTGCCGCCGCAGGGCCAGGCAACCGGGAAGGAACGGCCGTGAACTCACATCACTTCGCTCGTCGCCCGCAGCCGCTGTGGCTGCTGCTACTGCTGTCGCTGCTGACCTGGCTGTCGGCATGCAGCGACAGCCCGCCGCCCGCGCCCGTGATCAGCGTGCAGCCGACCGACACCGCGGCCAGAGCCGGCAGCACCGCCACGCTGGGCGTCACGGCCAGCGGGCCCGACAACGGCTACCAGTGGCAACTCAGCAGCGACGGCGGCAACACCTGGGCCAACCTCAGCGGCGCCACCCAGGCCAGCTACACCACGCCGGCCACAACACTGGCCGACCACGGCAGGCGCTACCGCGTCATCGTCAGTGCCTCGGGCATCAGCGTCACGAGTTCGGCAGTTCAGTTGACGGTCACCGCCGCCGTGGTCGCCCCCACGCTCAGCGTGCAGCCGGCGGCGCAAACCGCCACGGCGCCCGCCGCGGCCACCTTCAGCGTCACGGCCGCCGGCACCGCACCCAGCTACCAGTGGCAGCGCTCCACCGACAGCGGCGCGACCTGGGCCGCAATCGCTGGCGCCACGGCCGCGTCGTACAACACCGGCAGCACCGATGTGTCGATGACCGGCCAGCAGTGGCGCGTGGTGGTCAGCAACAGCGCGGGCAGCGTGACCAGCGTGGCCGTTACGCTGAGCGTGAGCGCGGCGCCGATGGCCGCCGCCTTCACCACGCAGCCGGCCAACCAGTCGGTGACCGCGGGCAGCGCGGCGGCGTTCACGGTGGCGGCCACCGGCAACCCGACGCCGACGCTGCAATGGCAGCGCTCGAGCGACGGCGGCGGCACCTGGGCCAACATCGCCGCCGCCACCGATGCGACCTTCAACACCGGCCTGACCACGCTGGCGCAAAACGGCGAGCGCTACCGCGCCGTGGCCACCAACAGCGGTGGCAGCGCGACCAGCAATGCCGCGCTGCTGAGCGTCAACCCGGCGCCGCAGGCCCCGGCGATCACGACCCAGCCGGCCGCCCAGAGCGTCACCGCGCCGGCCAGCGCCACCTTCGCGGCGGCCGCCAGCGGCGTGCCCACGCCCGCCTGGCAATGGCAGCTGTCCACCGACAGCGGCGCCACCTGGGCCAACGTCAACGCCGCCACCGCCGCCAGCTACACCACGCCGGCCACCGTCGTCGGTGACAGCGGCCGGCGCTACCGGGCGGTGGCCAGCAACAGTGCGGGCAGCGCCACCAGCAATGCGGCCACGCTGACAGTCAATGCAGCGCCGGTTGGCGTAGCCTGGCAGACGCCCACGCTGATCGAAACCGACAACCTGGGCGACGCCACGCACGCGCAAGTCGCCTTCGATGCCGGCGGAAATGCCCTGGCGCTCTTCCCACACCGCCTCGATCGCGCTCTGCAACTCGGCGGTGTTCATGTTCTGAGACATCGGGCTCCCCGTTTCTTCATTTTGCTGCCAACGGACCGCCTTGTCGCGCGGGCGCAAAATGCTGTCAATGCGAACGATTTCTC
>JANOPR010000005.1:0-15315 GCA_031421955.1 Burkholderiales bacterium | reverse complement strand
CGTGGACGCTGCCGCCGTGGTCGAAGGTGTGTGCGACACCCTCGACCCTCTGGCCGACAAGAAAGGCGTGGCGTTGACGCTGTTCACCGACCCTGCCATGCCCCAGCAGCTACTCGGTGATGCGGCGCGGCTGCGCCAGGTGCTGCTCAACCTGACCGGCAACGCCATTAAGTTCAGCAGTGCCCAGGAGCGAGCAGGTCGGGTCGCCGTGCGTGCCAGCTTGGTCGAGAGCGGCGCGCAGCAGGTGGTGCTGGAGTTCAGCGTGGCCGACAACGGCATCGGCATGGACCAGGCGACGCTGGCGCGGCTGTTCACCCCCTTCACCCAGGCCGATGCCAGCACCACCCGGCGCGTTGGCGGCACGGGGCTGGGCTTGAGCATCTCGCATCGCCTGGTCGAATTGATGGGCGGTGAGATCGGGGTGCACAGCGAGCCGGGCCGGGGCTCCACCTTCACCGTGCGGCTGCCCCTGGTGCTTCAGTCCACCGAGTCCGAGCCCGAAGCGCCGGACCATGAACTTGCCGGGCTGCGCTGCCTGGTGCTGGGCGGCGTGGCGGGCCCGGCCGACGATCTGGCCGTCTATCTCGAGCACAGCGGCGCGGTGGTGCATCGGGCGGCGGACCTGGCGGCGGCCCGCGAGTGGTTCGGCAACAGTCCGCAAGGCGCGTGGATTGGAGTCATCGCCGGCATCGGCGAAGCGCTGGACCATACGCTGGCCGAATTGCGTGCCATGAGCCTCTCCCGGCCGACTGCGCAGGCCCGATTTGTCGTCATCGAGCACAGGCGTTGCCGTGGGCCGCAGGTCAACGCGACCGATGTTCTCAGCCTGGCCAGCGATGTGTTGCATCGCAGCGTGTTTGTGAAGGCGGTGGCTCTGGCCGCAGGGCGCATCACGGCGGACGTTCTCGTGCAGCCAACCTCGAACGCCGATACGATGCCCGCGCCGCTGTCGATGCAGGAAGCCAGTGCGCAGGGCCGGTCGATCCTGGTGGCCGAAGACAACGAAATCAACCAGAAAGTGGTGCTCAAACAGCTCGCTCTGCTCGGCTTCACGGCAGACATCGCCGGCACGGGCCGCGAAGCTCTGGAATGCTGGCGGCGTGGCGACTACGCGTTGTTGCTCACCGACTTGCACATGCCGCAGATGGATGGCTACGAGTTGGCGGTGGCCGTCCGCGAGGCCGAAGCGGGCCAGCGGCCTCGGACGCCCATCGTCGCCTTGACCGCCAATGCCCTGGCGAGCGAAGCAAAACACTGCCGCGACCTCGGCATGGATGACTACATGACCAAGCCGGTGCAGCTTGCAGAACTGAAAGCCATGCTGAGCAAATGGCTGCCAGCCACGGACAGACCCTTGCCGGGCCTCGCGTCACCAGCGCCAAAGACGACTGCGCCTGTAACCGCGTCGGCGCTCGATGTGAGCGTGCTCAGAGCCCTGGTGGGGGGCGAGCCGCAAGTCATCAAAGAGTTCCTGCAGCACTTCCGGGTCAGTGCGGGCGAAGCAGCGATGCAGATGCGCCTCGCCTGCGAGGCACGCCAGGCCGCCGCCGTCGAGGTTGTGGCCCACAAGCTCAAGTCGTCGGCCCGCTCGGTGGGAGCGCTGGCCCTGGGCGAGCTATGCGCGCAACTCGAAGAGGCAGGCCAAGCGGGCCGGCTCGAAACCCTGGCAGTTCTGTGGCCAATGTTCGAGGCCGAAATGGCGGCCGTGGATGAATTCCTGCGCTCTGCGCATGCGTGAACTCCCAAGCACCGGAACCGCAAGGAAGAAATTGATTCGAGACAAACTTCAGCCCCCCCCCGGATCTTCGAAGCGCCCAAAGGCGGGCATTCGGGGGTGGGGCACGATCGCAGCGCCGAGGCAATGAAAGGTGCGACTTGACACTTGCGGTAGTCGTGACAGTCCCAGGGGCAGTTGTTCGATCAAGATGTTGCTGGCTTGGAGGCCAATTTCAACACCACGAAACGTGGGGGACAGGCCGGGGAACAATCAAGAACCGAACGCATGGAATCGAGTGTTCATGCGGCTTCCATAGACTTGTTCGATCCCCATCAGCTTCATCTGCCGCTGGCCAGGGCCGCCAAGTCGACCGCTCGAAGTGGGCGTTGAGTCCGGCACGGGCGCAGTCGCCCGACGACTCACATTCCCACCGCCCGACAAGGTCAGATCAGTGCCTCTGCCGAGGCGCGGTTGCCGGATCCGCTGCCGAAGGCGCCGTCGATTCCGGCGCGTGGCCCGGGCCTCGGCACGGCCTCGTGGCGCGGTCCGAGCGCCGCCAACTCGGAAAACATCACCCTGCGGACCCAGGGCAATCGCATGCGGATATGGCGCATGTAGCCGCCCATGCGGTCGACGTTGTCCTGGAACGCCGCGATGTTCATCTGTACGCCGGCGATGCCGAATGTGGTCATGACAGCCCCTTGCTCATGGGTCGATGCCCGCCAGGCAGACGTACTTGATCTCGAGAAACTCGTCCAGGCCGTACTTCGAACCTTCGCGGCCGAGGCCCGACTGCTTGACGCCGCCGAACGGCGCTTCAGCCGTCGAGATCAGGCCCGTGTTGACACCGACCATGCCCGACTCCAGTCGTTCGGCCACGCGCATCACGCGCCCGATATCGCGGCTGTAGAAGTACGCTGCCAAACCAAATTCGGTGTCGTTGGCGCGTTCGATGACCTCGGCTTCGGTGTCGAAGGCAAAGATCGGTGCCAGCGGGCCGAAGGTCTCCTCGCGCGCTACGAGCATCTCGGCAGTGGCACCCGACAGCACCGTCGGCTCGAAGAATTGCCCGCCCAGCGCATGGCGCTTGCCGCCGATCAGCACTTCAGCGCCCTTGGCGCGGGCGTCGGCAATGTGCTCCTCGATCTTGGCCACAGCCTTGGCGTCGATCAGCGGGCCCTGGGTGACGCCGGCATCGACGCCGGAACCGACCTTCAGCGCCTTGACCTTGGCCACCAGCTTGTCGGTGAAGGCCTTGAGCACGCCGCGCTGCACGTAGATGCGATTGGCGCAGACGCAGGTCTGGCCGGTGTTGCGGTACTTGGAGACCATGGCGCCCTCGACCGCCGCATCGATGTCGGCGTCGTCGAAGACGATGAAGGGCGCGTTGCCGCCGAGTTCGAGCGAGAGCTTCTTGACGGTGTCGGCGCATTGGCGCATCAGCAGGCGACCGACTTCTGTCGAGCCGGTGAAGGTGAGCTTGCGCACCAGCGGGTTGCGCGTCATCTCGCCGCCGATCTTGCTCGCCGATCCGGTCAGCACCGACAGCAGGCCCTTGGGCACGCCCGCGCGCGCCGCCAGTTCGGCGAATGCCAGCGCCGAGAACGGCGTCTGCGTCGCCGGCTTGACGACCATCGAGCAGCCGGCGGCCAGCGCCGGGCCGGCCTTGCGGGTCAGCATCGCGGTCGGGAAGTTCCACGGCGTGATCGCCGCAGTCGTACCGACCGGTTGCTTGATCGCCAGGATGCGCCGGTCGCCCAGCGGCGCGGGAATCGTGTCGCCGTAACTGCGCCGGGCTTCGTCGGCAAACCACTCGATGAACGAGGCGGCGTAGACGATCTCGCCGCGGGCCTCGGCCAGCGGTTTGCCTTGCTCGGCGGTCATGATCTGCGCCAGGTCGTCGGCGTTGGCGAGCAACAGGTCGTTGAGCTTGCGCAGCACGGCCGCGCGCTCCTTGGCCGGCACGCGTGCCCAGATGCGCTGGGCGACATCGGCGGCGGCAATGGCGCGCTCGGCCTCTGCCGCGCCGCACATCGGCACGCTGCCCAGCGTCTGGCCATTGGCCGGGTTGGTGACGGCGACCGTGCCGCCGTCGTCGGCGTCGGCCCAGACGCCAGCCAGGAAGACCTGTTGCTTGAACAGGCCGGGGTCTTTGAGATTGAGCATGCGATTCTCCAGATCAGGCCTCGAGGGCCTTGGCGAGGATGGCCATGCCTTCTTCGAACACGGCATCCTCGATCGTCAGCGGGAACAGGAAACGGATCACGTTGCCGTGCACGCCGCAGCTCAACAGCAGGAGGCCCGCGGCCTGCGCACGCTGGATGACGAGCTTGGTGAAGTCGGCGTCGGGCGTGCCGTCGGGCTTGGCGAACTCGACCGCCACCATCGCGCCCAGGCCGCGCACCTCAGCGATCGCCGGCACCTGGGCGCGAAAGGCTTGCAGGCGCTTCTTCAGCGACTGGCCCAGACGCTCGGCGCGCGCGCACAGCTTCTCGTCGGCAATCACGTCGAGCACGGCATGCGCGGCGGCAATCGCCAACGGGTTGGCCGCATAGGTGCCGCCCAGGCCGCCGGCCGCGGGTGCGTCCATGATCTCGGCGCGGCCGCACACGGCGGAGAGCGGCACGCCACCGGCCAGGCTCTTGGCCATCGTCATCAGGTCGGGCACCACCCCGCAATGCTCCATTGCGAACAGCTTGCCAGTGCGCGCGAAGCCGGTCTGGATCTCGTCGGCGATCAGCAGGATGCCGTGGCGGTCGCAGACTTCGCGCAGTGCGCGCATGAACTCCGGCGGCATGACATAGAAGCCGCCTTCGCCCTGGATCGGTTCGACGATGATCGCAGCCACCTGTTCGGGCTCGATGTCGGCCTTGAACAGCTGCTGCAACGCCTTCAGCGAGTCCTCGACTCTCACGCCGTGCAGCGCCATCGGCGCCGGCACGTGGTAGACGCTGGCCGGGAAGGGGCCGAACCCGGCCTTGTACGGCGCCACCTTGCCGGTCAGCGCCAGGCCCATGTAGGTGCGGCCGTGAAACGCGCCGGCGAGCGCGATCACGCCGGGCCGGCGCGTGGCAAAGCGGGCGATCTTGATGGCGTTTTCGACCGCCTCGACCCCGGTGGTGAAGAAGGCCGTCTTCTTGGCGTGCTTTCCCGGCGTCAGCTGGTTCAGCCGTTCGGCCAGCGCCACCGTGCTTTCGTAGGGCACCACCTGGTAGGCGGTGTGGGTGAAGCGCTCGAGTTGGTCGGCGATCGCCTTGACGATGCGCGGATGGCGGTGGCCGGTGTTGAGCACGGCGATGCCCGAGCCGAAGTCGATGTAGCGCTGGCCCTGCACGTCCCACAACTCGGCGTTCAACGCTCGCTCGGCATAGATCGGGAATCCGATGCCGACACCGCGCGGCATGGCGGCGACGCGCCGCGCGTCGATGCTCGCATTCGTCTTCGTGGCGGCCGCGGCGATGCGCACGGATTCGGTCTTGCTGGTGGTGTTCATGGGGCCTCGCTGACGAGCCCGGTCGGACTCAGGAAGGGGTTGAAGGAGGGGCGCGGCGCCTGTGCGTACGTGGCGCGCCGTGCCAATGAAGCGGGGTTCGCGAAAGATGTCTTGGCCGTGTGGGCGCATGTGAAGGCAAGTTGACGGCGCGCAGTTGACGGCGCGCAATTGACGGCGCGCAATTGACAACCGCGTGCTGTCGCTAGCATGATCGGCTCCCGCGTTCAAGGAGCCCATGATGGATGCCACGACCGCAACCCAAGACGCCAGCGCCCGCGAGCGTCTCACTGAGAGCCTCAAGGACATGGTTGACGATGCAGACCAGCTGCTCGCCAAGACCGAGCGCAGCGGCAGCGAGCAATTCAAGGCCGCGCGTGAGCGCTTCGAAGCGCAATTAAGCCGTGCCAAGGACGAGTTGCGCCGGCTTGAGGCCAGCGCCGTCGCCAACGCCAAGCGCGCCGCACACGCTACCGATGAGGCCGTGCACGAGCACCCCTACGCTGCGATGGGGCTTGCCGCAGGCGTTGGTCTGCTGGTGGGCATGCTGATTTCGCGCCGCTGAGGCGCGGGAGCTCGGCCTTGAACCCGACAACCCCGCCGGGCCTGCTTGGCTCGGCCCGGCGCGTGCTTGTTTCGCTGATCGAGATCGCCCAGACCCGGCTGCAAATTGCAAGCACCGAGGTCCAAGAGGAGCGCCTGCGCGTTGCGGAGCTCCTGCTGTACGCCACGGTTTCACTGTTTTTTCTGGGCGTCGGCCTGGTCCTCGCGTCACTGTGGGTCGTGTTGCTGTTCTGGGACGATCATCGCGAACTGGTCCTGGCCGCCATCAGTGGGGTATTTCTCCTGGCCGGCGCGGGTCTGGCGATCACGTGGCGCCACAAGGCGCGGCACAAGCCCAAATTGCTGGCAACCACGGTCGCAGAGTTGCAGCGCGACCGGGATGCGCTGCGGGCGGGCCTTCCGCACCGCCCATGATTCACGCCGAACGACGCCTGCAGCTTGTTGCGCGCCGCGAACTGCTGGTCCAGCGTGCGGCCGACGAGCGACACCGGCTGGCTCAGGCGGCGTTGCCGCTGGCGCCGGCATGGCGCCGGGTCGAGCGTGGTCTGCAGATTTGGCGTGAGGTGCGCCAGCGCCCGTGGCTGCTGGTCGTGCCGGCCGCCGTGATGCTGTGGTGGCGCCCGCGCGGCACGCTGAGTCTGCTGACCGCGATGCCGGGCCTGTGGCGTGCCGCGCAGTCTGCCTTGAACGCCCAACGCGCACTGCGTCGCTGACACCGCGGCTGTGCATGGATGCGCCTGGCGTGCGGCGCACGCCGGCCCGCGTCAATGGCGGGGTTCGGGCGCGAAGTCGTCGACCTGGATGACCCGGTCAGCCGCCTGCAGGTAGGCCAACGCGGCGGCGGGGTTGCGGGCCCCGCTGGCGGCCTGCTCAAGCGAGCGCGTGCGGCGCAAGGTGTGATTCAGTGTTGCGAGTTCGTCGGCTACGGGTCCCGCCAGTTCAAGCGCCTGGATCAAATCGTGCAGGCCACCCTGCTTGGGATTGCCCACATCAGGGCACAGCGTTGCGATCAACACGGGGTCGGTGCGCAGCGCCTCGGCCATGGCCAGCAGCGCGCGGTCCCCCGGCGGGTGCAGGGAGCGCGTGCCGCCGAGGAGCAACGGTGAGGCCAGCGCCAAGGTGCGCGAGGGCAGGTTGGCGCGCAGCGCGCGCAATGTGAACGCTGCGCGTGCGAGTTGCGTGCGGATCGCGGCGCGCGCGAACGGCAGCATCTTCGGCTCGGCCTCGACTTCGTAGCGCCAGACGCTGGCAGCGGCGAGATAGAGGTGCGAAAGCACATCGCCCAGGCGCGTCGACAGCAGCTCCATGCGCTTCAACTTGCCGCCGAGCAGCCCCATCGCCAGATCGACCGTCAGGGCGTACTGCGCCGACAGGCGGGCGATGCGCGCGGCCTCGTCGCGCAGCTCGGCCGGCGGTGTGCCGCGCACGCGGGCGCCGAACAGGCTGCGCGCCAGGTTGCGCAGCACATGCGCGCCATGGCCGAGCAGGGCGCTGCCCAGGGCCTGCGTGTCCCTGGCTTGGACGGCCTTCATCTCGGCCAGCACTTGCGGGTGGCAGCGCACCGCGCCCTGGCCGAAGATGATCAGGGCGCGCGTCAGGATGTTGGCCCCCTCGACGGTGATCGCAATGGGCGCGTGGCGGTAGGCCACCCCGAGCAGGTTTCCCGGGCCGCGCATGATGCCCTTGCCGCCCAGGATGTCCATGCCGGCGTTGACGGCCTCGCGCCCGCACTCGGTGAGTTGAACCTTGAGGATCGCGCTGGCCACGCTGGGGCGCTCGCCAGCGTCGAGCGCGGCCGCGGTATAGCGGCGCGCCGCGTCGCTGGCATAGAGGTCGATGGCCATGTGCGAAATCATCCCGGCGATGGCGTGGAACTTGCCGATCGGCAGTCCGAACTGCTCTCGGATCTGGCCGTAGCCATTGACGACGAAGAGGCTGGCCTGCTGCAGTGCCGAGCCCAGGGCCGGCAGCGATATCGCGCGCCCCGCGGCCAAGCTTTCCATCAGCATGCGCCAACCCTGTCCGACCTGGGCCTCACCGCCAATGATCCAGTCCATCGGCACGAAGACGTCCTCGCCGCGGATAGGTCCGTTCATGAAGGCCGAGTCCATCGGCAGGTGGCGCCGCCCGATGTCCATGCCAGCGGTCGGCACGGGAATCAGCGCGCAAGTGATGCCCAGTCGTTGCTCAGCTTCGGGGCGGTTCGGATCGATTGCCTGGAAGGCCAGGCCGACGACGGTGGCCACCGGCGCCAGCGTGATGTAGCGTTTGTCGAATCGCACGCTGAAGCCACGCACCATTCGACCCTCGAACTCGCGCTCGCACAGCGTGCCCACATCGGGGATCGATGCCGCATCGGAGCCGGCATAGGGGGAGGTCAGTCCGAAGCAGGGCAGCTCGCGGCCATCGGCCAGGCGCGGCAGGTAGTGCGCCTTCTGCGCGTCGCTGCCGTAGTGCAACAGCAACTCGGCCGGCCCGAGCGAATTGGGCACCATCACCGTCACTGCCGCGGCGATGTTGACCGTGGCCAGGTGCGTGACCACGCTGGCGTGTGCGAAGTGCCCGAAGCCCAGGCCGCCATGCTCGGTAGGGATGATCATGCCGAAGAATTTCTTCTCGCGCAGGTACTGCCACACCTCCGGCGGCAGGTCATGCGCCTCGTCGATCGCGAAATCGTCGAGCATCGCGCTGAGCTCGCGCACTTCGTTGTCGAGAAAGTGCCGCTCGGCGGTAGAGAGGCGATTCGGACCGCGCTGGCGGATCGAGTCGAAATCGGGCCGGCCCGCGAAGAGCTCACCCTCGAAGCCGACCGTGCCGGCCTCGAGGGCGTCACGCTCGGTCTCGCCCATGGCCGGCAGCACGCGCGTGAACGCGCCCAGAGCGAGCCGACCCAAGACGTTGCTCAGTGCCATTGCATGCCCCGGCGGCTTTCGGCCGCGACGCTGCCCGGCAAGTCGGGCCACCCGATGGTACGCCGCTCATCGATGGTGAGCGGCGCGGATTTGACCGGGTCAGCGCAGGCGCGAAGCCAGCCAATGGTCCAGCGAGAGCGCGCCGGGGCCGCGCGCCATCAGGTAGAGCAGCACCGCAGCCCAGACGCCATGCGTGGCATAGGCGCCCGGGTAGACCAGCAACTGGATCACCAGGGTCATGCCCAGCAGCGCCAGCGCCGAGAATCGGGTCGCCAGGCCGATCAGCAACAGCAGCGGAAACACATGCTCGGCCACGGCGGCCATCGAGGCCGCCAACTCCGGCGGAATGATCGGCAGTTTGTACTCGTCGCGGAACAGCCAAACCGCCGCGTCTGTCAGGCGCGGCCAGCCCAGCGTGAACTCGCCGTTGACGATGTTGACGGCCAGCCCCTCGACCTTGGTCTGGCCGGAAGTCCAGAACACCGCCGCGATCGAGAAGCGCGCCAGCGCGGCCAACCCGCTGTGTGGAATGCGCTCGAACAGGGCGGTGCAGGACTGCAGCCGGCCGGCCAGTGGCGACGGGCGTGTGCGATTCGGGAGTGGCGTCGTCGGGTTCATGAGCTGAGCCTTTGCGCAAGGTCGATCGAGGTCAGCGCGCCGTGGCCCAGCAGCAGTGCCAACGTCGCCGAGAGGTCAAAGTCGGGTGCCGCAGCGGTGGCGTCGACAGCGGCGTCGCCCAGGCACTTGCCGCACTGGACGGCGCGGACGAACCTGGCGCCACCGGGCGGCAGGCGCAACACCAGCACATCCAGCGCTTCACGCAGCACGAGGGCGTCTTCTGCGACCGCAGGATCGATGCTGCCGATGTCTGCCGTGCCTTGATGTGCTGCCCACAGCGATACGACCGCATAGGCCGACTCGACCACGGCAAGCGACGGTTGCAGGCTCAGGCGCAATTCGCCCACGCGCTCGCCGCTGGCCAGCGCCAGGGCGACGGTGTCGCGCGCGACCGCGTCGGCGTCGGCTGCGTGGTAGGCGCTGACGCAGGCAAATTCCAGACGGGCCACGTCGGCCAGATAGCCCACGTCGCGCGCCGGCTCGAAGCCTGCGATGAAATCGGGCAGGCCCTGGCCGTACTGCACCAGGACCCGCGAGCGCGGTGGCGATTGCCGGACGAAGACACTGGCCATGGCGCGAAAGAACTCGACGCCGACGAGTTCCTGTACGACGGGGAATGTTTCGGCCAAGGCGTCGATCAGCGAGCTGACGACGTTGTTGCGGTACACGGCCAGGCGCCGCGCGGGATCGGAGGCGTTCCATACCCGCAGGCCCGCCGGACAGGGCAGCGCGGGGTCGAGCAGGGCAGCCGCGAACGTGGCTTGGTGCGTCGCCGCCTCACGCATCACGGCGCCACCCGCCCACGGCGTCGAGCTGACGGCGCGTCGCCGAGCATGTCCTGCGCGCGCTGTGCCTCGGCCAGCAGCGTGGACAGTGGCGGCACATCGCTGTCTCGCTCGAGCAGAGTGGCCATCGGTCCGATCCGCTCGACCACGCGCTCATACAGTGCCCACACCGCTTCGTCCACCGGCGAGCCATGGCTGTCGATGAGCAGCGGCGCACCGGCGGCGTCGCGGTCATGCGTGAAGCCGGCCAGGTGGATTTCGCCCACGGCGTCGAGCGGCAGCGCCTCGATGTACGCGTGCGCGTCACGACCGTGGTTGACGCAGGAGACATGCACGTTGTTGACGTCGAGCAGCAGGCCGCATCCGCTGCGTTGCAGCACTTCGGCCAGGAACTGCGTCTCGCTCATGGTCGACGCGGTGAACTCGACGTAGGTCGCCGGGTTCTCGAGCAGCATGCGCCGTCCCAGGCGCTCCTGCACCTGGTCGACGTGCTCGCACACGCGCTGCAGCGTGACCTGGTCGTAGGGCAGCGGCAGCAGGTCGTTGAGGAACATGTCGCCATGGCTCGACCAGGCCAGGTGCTCGGAGAACGAAGCCGGTTCGTAGCGTTTGATCAGCGTGGCCAGCTGTGTCAGGTGGGCCGCATCCAGCGCACCTTGCGCGCCGATCGACAGCCCGACGCCGTGCAACGATAGCGGGTAGTCCGCTCGGATGCGTCCCAGGAAGTGATGAAACGGCCCGCCGTCGACCATGTAGTTCTCGGCGTGCACCTCGAAGAAGCCGACCTCCGGGCGTGCATCGAGCACGTCCCGGAAGTGGCTGGGCTTGAGACTGACGCCGGCGCGTGCCGGCAGTCCGCCGCTTGCACCCGGGCGCCCGACCGGCGTGGCATGGTTGCCGTGCAGGTCGGTCGGAACGGGCGGGCGCATGGGCGCGACGCTGTGCCAGCGACCCGGGCGCCCGATCAGGCCTTCTTCTCGGTGAAGGCCTTCGTCTGGCCCATGCCGGTCGGCGAGGTCTTGGACGCGGTCTTTTCGCAGGTGCCCTTGGCAACCAATGACCAGGCATTGCCCTGGAAGTCCGTCTTGGACGTGCCCGCGCAGGTCGTTCCGGGGCCGGCCGCACAGTCGTTCTTGCCTTTGAGGGCAACACCGAAGCACTTCTCCTTGTCGGCCGACTGCGCGTGCGCGGGCAGGCTCGCGAAGGCGGCGCCCAGGGCCAGGGCCAGGGCGGCGGCAGGAAGCTTGGTGGAAATTTGAGTCATGCGGGTCTCCATGTGGCGATGAATGATGCCTCCGCGCTGCGGCGGGTGCAGTGATGGGGGAATTCCCAGCAAAGTCGGCGTGACGGCCCGCCTTGCCAGCATTGGGCGCGCCAGGCAGCGCAATCCTTACACCGTCCGCGGACCGCCGCAATTGGGGCCGTGCGTCGCCGGCGCTTCGGGCTTGCAGTGAGAATGTCCGATTCGACCCATCACCTGGAATCCTGCCGATGGCCGACATCGCCGCGTTTTTCTTGATCACGGAATGGCCGCCCGTGCCCGACCTGCTGTTCTGGGTGTCGGTGACGCTGGTTGGCGGCGCCTTGCTCGGCGAGTCGGCGTTTCGGTGGCTGCACCTGCCCCGCATCGTTGGCTACAGCGCCGCGGGCATGGCTGTGGCCGCGGCGGGATTCGGCGTCGTCGATGGGCGTTTGCCCGGCAATGCGCGCCTGGTGGTGGACCTGGCGCTGGCGTTGCTGCTGTTCGAGCTCGGCAGCCGCGTGAGCTTGCGCTGGCTGCGCGCCAATCCGGCCCTGCTGTGGACCAGCGCCGTCGAGTCGCTGGTGAGTTTCGGCGCCATCTTCGGCGTACTGACCTGGCTGGGGCTGGAGCGCAACATCGCGCTGGCGGGCGCAGCGCTCACCGCCTGCGCCTCGGGGGAGGTGATCGGCCGCGTCGCGGCTGAATTGAAGTCCGCCGGTCAAGTCACGGAACGCATGATCGTGTTGGCCGCATTGAACACCTTGTTCTCGGTGCTGACATTGAAACTGATCATCGGCTGGCTGCACATGGATCAGCGCGGTGACTGGGCGCAAGGCATCGCGCAGCCGCTCTACACCTTTGGCGGGTCGGTGCTGCTGGCGTTACTGCTTTCCCAGGCGGTTCGGTGGGTGATTCGTGGCTTTGAGCTGCGCGACGAAAACTCCGTGCTGCTGCTGCTCGGCCTGATCCTGTTGGCGCTGACTGCTGCCCGCATGCTGAGCCTGTCGACCCTGCTGGTGCCGCTGCTCGCCGGCGTGCTGTTGCGCAATGCCAGCGAGCGGCCGTGCATCTGGCCGCGGCACTTCGGCACCGCGGGGGGTGTCCTGGTGTTGATCCTGTTTGTCGTGCTGGGGGCGACCTGGTCGGTCGGGACGCTCGCGGTCAGTGCCGTCGCGGCGCTGGCCCTGCTGGCCGCCAGGTATGTCGCCAAGACCCTGGTGCTGGTGGCGACCGCACGCATCGGTGGCATCGACATGCGTCAGGGCCTGGCCCTGGGCATGACATTGACACCTTTGTCGGCGACGACGCTGGTGTTGTTGGCGGATCTGCAGGCCACGCATCCCGAGACCGCAAGCCAGATCGCGCCGATCGTGCTGGCCGCCATCGCGATGATGGCGCTGGCCGGCCCGGTCGTGGTGCAGTGGGGACTTCGCCTGACCGGTGACTACCGCCCGCAGCCAGTCACGGCACCAGGGCAGCGCACATGACGCTCGGTCGCTTTACGGACTCGCGCTCGCTGACGCTCGGTGTCGAGCTGGAGCTGCAGATCGTCAACCGCCACGACTATGACCTGACGCCAAGCGCCAGGGACCTGTTGCGGCTGATGGCCAGGCACAAGATTCCCGGCTACGTGACGCCTGAGATCACCGACAGCATGATCGAGATGTGCACCGGCATCTGCGACGGGTATGGCGACGTGCTGTCGCAATTGACACAGACGCGCGATGCCCTGGCGGACTGCGCAGCGCGCCTGAACGTCGGACTCTGCGGCGGAGGTACGCATCCGTTCCAGGAGTGGAGCGAGCGGCGCATCTCCAACAACCCGCGGCATCAGGAGCTCTCCGCGCTGTACGGCTACCTGTCCAAGCAGTTCACGGTGTTCGGCCAGCATGTGCACATTGGTTGCCCGGGGCCGGACGAGGCATTGGTACTGCTGCATGGTCTGTCGCGCTTCGTCCCGCACCTGATTGCGCTGTCGGCGTCGTCGCCATTCGTGCAGGGCATCGACACGGGATTTCATTCCGCGCGCCTGAACTCGGTTTTCGCCTTTCCGCTGTCGGGCCGCGCGCCATTCGTCTTGCGCTGGGAAGACTTCATCGCCTACTTCGAGCGCATGACCCGCACCGGCGTGGTCACGAGCATGAAGGACTTCTACTGGGACATCCGGCCCAAACCGGAGTTCGGCACCATCGAAGTGCGCGTGCTTGATGCGCCGCTGACGGTGGAAAAGGCGGCTGCGCTGGCGGGGTTTATCCAGTGCCTGGCGTGCTGGCTACGTGCCGAGAGCCCGTTCGAGTTGTCAGAGGACGACTACCTGCCCTACACCTTCAACCGATTCCAGGCCTGCCGCTTCGGGCTCGACGGCACCTTCGTCGACCCCGTCACCGGTGAGCACCGCAGGCTGCGTGATGACATTGAAACCACGCTGCAGGCGATCGGCAGTCACGCCGCCGAACTCAAGGCCGAGCCCGCACTGGCCTACCTCCGCGCAGAGCTGGCCGATACCGGCAACGATGCCGCCTGGCTGCGTGGGGTGCAGGCGCGCGAGCACCTCCTGCCTGAAGTCGTGCGCCAGCAATGCCTGCGCTGGGACGGCATCCGCGAGTGACGTGTGCACCCGCGCTGCCGAGAACGGCAGGTGCCGGAGTCGTTTGCAGCACGCGAGCAGACCGTGCTGAACCGCTGTCGTGAATCCACGCGGCCTGCGGGCTCATTTACCGACTGTTCACACACCGTTTCCGAAGCGGGCTTGCGATGCATCAAGCGTTTGCACGCGCGGCCTACGCTCCTTGACATCGCTCAATGCATCTCGATGTCCAAGGAGTCCAAGCAATGACCGCCCACCTCGCCGCCACCCGCACCCCCACCGTAGAGGACACCCTCCACGACTGGCGCAGCGACCTTTCCCTTGTCCAGCAGTTGCTGCCGATCACGCGCCGCGTGGTGCGCGCCGGCGACGCGATCTATGAAGGCGGCGAGGCGTTCGGCCAGCTGTTCCTGATCAACTCGGGTCAGTTCAAGACGGTCAACTTCACCGCCGACGGCCGAGGCCAGGTGGTTGGATTGCACTTTCGCGGCGACTGGCTCGGTTTCGACGGCATTGCGGATCAATGCTACGCCTGCGATGCGATCGCGCTCGACACGGGCGAGGTCTGGAGCGTGCGCTATGTCGATCTGCTGGCGGCCAGCGCGGGTTCGCCCGAGTTGATGCGCCTGATGCACGCGGCGATGAGCCGCCAGATCGGCCGCGGCAGCGACTGTCTGCTGTCGTTGGGCAGCCTGCCGGCCGACGCCCGCGTTGCGGACTTCATCAAGGGCTGGGCCCTGTCGCTCGAGGCACGGGGTTTGCGCACCGACCACATCACCTTGCACATGACGCGCGCCGAGATCGGCAACTACCTGGGCATGACGCTCGAGTCAGTGAGTCGCGCGCTGCGCCGTCTGGCGCAGTGCGGCGTCATTCGCTTCGAAGAGAAGGGTCGGCGTGACCTGACGATTCCGAGCGTCGATGCGCTGGACGGTTTCATTCGCAGCGCGCTGGAGCAGGGTGGCAGCGCGCGCATGGCCGCCGCGGCCTGACGCTGCGCCCGCGGCTTCGTCGCCGGCCGCAGGAGCAGGCGCTCAAGGTCGTCGAAGGCGAAGCGACCACGATCCAGGCCTTCGATCAGCGTGCATTCCCGGGGCCGGACGCGACAGGAAGTGAAAAGGCCCGGCGGCGTGAGCCCCGGGCCTTGCGCAGGAAGGCGAGTCAGGATCTCACTTGGACGCCGCCATGGCAGCCGGCGCCGCGACCGTGGCCGTTACCGCCGTCGGGGCGGCTTGTGTGGCTGTGCTGGCCGTGCCCGTCGGCAGCAGCGGCACGATCAAGAGGGCCACGATGTTGATGATCTTGATCAACGGGTTGATGGCCGGGCCGGCGGTGTCCTTGTACGGGTCGCCCACGGTGTCGCCGGTGACGGCGGCCTTGTGCGCTTCGCTGCCCTTGC
>JANOPR010000004.1:0-3040 GCA_031421955.1 Burkholderiales bacterium | reverse complement strand
TCATCGTGCCGGCGCTGCTGACAGGCAATGCGGTCCTCTACAAGCCCTCGGAGTACGCCGCGCTGACCGGCTTGCACATCACGCGGCTGCTGCACGCGGCGGGGATCCCGGCCGACGTGATGCAGGCCGTGGTCGGCGCGGGCGACGTCGGCGCGGCGCTGCTCGAGCAACGCATCGACGGCCTCTTCTTCACCGGCAGCCATGCCACGGGCGTGCGCATCGCGCAGGCGCTGGCGTCGCGCCTGGTCAAGCTGCAGCTCGAACTCGGCGGCAAGGACCCGAGCTATGTGCGCGCGGACGCCGACCCGAAGGTCGCGGCCGAGAGCCTGGCCGATGGCGCGATGTACAACACCGGCCAGAGTTGCTGTTCGGTCGAGCGCATCTATGTGCATGCGAGCGTGCACGATGCCTTCGTCGAGCATTTCCTGGCCACCGTGGCGGGCTTCAAGGTCGGTGACCCGATGGACAGCGGCACGTACATCGGCGCCATCACGCGCGCACCCCAACTTGACGTGCTCGACGCCCAGGTCGCCGATGCAATTGCCAAAGGCGCCACGCTGCGCTGTGGCGGCAAGCGCCTGCCCGGCCCGGGCAACCGGTATGCGCCGACCGTGTTCACCGAGGTCGACCACACGATGGACCTGATGCGCGAGGAGAGCTTCGGCCCGGTCATCGGCATCCAGAAGGTCGCCAATGACGACGAGGCCGTCGCACTGATGAACGACACGCGCTATGGCCTGACCGCCGGTGTCTTCAGCCGCGACGAGGCCCGCTCTCGCGAACTTCTGGCCCGCGTCAACGCCGGCAGCGTGTATTGGAACTGCTGCGACCGCGTCAGCCCGCGCCTGCCCTGGTCGGGCTACGGCGACTCCGGGCTCGGTTTGACCCTGTCCACGCACGGCATCCAGACCTTCACGCGGCCCAAGGCCTGGCATCTACGGCAGCCGTGATCCGACTGACGCTGTTCGACCTCGACCACACGCTGCTCGACGGCGACAGCGATGTGCTGTGGTGCGATTTCCTGATTGAGCGCGGCATCCTCGATCGCGCGAGCTTCGGCGCGCGCAATGCGCAGATGGACCGCGACTACCGCGCCGGCGTCGTCAGCACGGCGGCATTTTGCGAGTTCTATGTCTCGACGCTGGCCGCGCGCTCGCGCCTCGAGTGGGAGCCCCTGCGCCGCAAGTTTCTGGTCGAGGTCGTTGCGCCACGCATCAGCCAGGCTGCGCACGCCTTGGTGCGAAAGCATGCCGACGCCGGCGATGTGGCGGTGCTGACCACGGCCACCAACCGCTTCATCACCGAGCTGACGGCGGCGCATCTGGGCATCGAACACCTGATCGCCACCGAATGCGAAGTCGACGATGCGGGAAACTTCAGCGGTCGCGCCTCGGGCACCTTGAACATGCGTGAAGGCAAGGTCGAGCGCCTGCACGCCTGGCTGCGCTCGCGCGACATCGACTGGGCGGATTGCGATGCCACCTGCTACAGCGACTCGATCAATGACCTGCCGCTGCTGAGCGCCGTTCAGCACCCCGTGGTGGTGCACCCAGACGCCACGTTGGCGGTGCAGGCCGCCCAACGCGGCTGGCCGAGCATGCGGCTGCACGGAGCACGATGAAGCCCAAGCCCGCCCCGCCCTCGCAGAGCGAAGGCGACGTCAACCACACACCGCGCCGCAGCGCCTGGCAGCAGGAACACCTGGACGCGCCAACGCGCGACCTGCTGGCACGCGACAACGCGGCCTTCCTGCACCAGTCGGTGTCGACACCCTGCCTGTCGGCGATCCGGCGCGCCGAGGGCATCTACATCGAAGACATGGGCGGCCAGCGCTACATGGACTTCCATGGCAACAACGTGCATCACGTTGGCTATGCCCATCCGCACGTGATCGCCGCCATCAAGGCCCAGCTCGATGCGCTGAGCTTCGCGCCGCGGCGCTTTGCCAGCGTTCGTTCGGTCGAGTTGGCCGAGGCCTTGTCGGCGCAGTTCAAGCGCCTGACCGGGCACGCCGGCCGCGCCCTGCTCACCACCGGCGGCAGCGACGCGGTCGAGGTGGCGATCAAACTGGCCCGCGTCGCGACGGGGCGCTTCAAGACATTGAGCTTCTGGGACTCGTTCCATGGCGCCGGCTTCGGCGCATCCAGCGTCGGCGGCGAGTCCCTGTTCCGCCATGGCAACGCGGTCGGCCCGCTGTTGCCCGGTACCGAGCATGTCGCGCCGTTCGGCTGCTACCGCTGCGCCTACGGGCACCCAGTGGACGCGCAGGGCCAGCCGTTCCTCGCGCAATGCCGCCTGGCCTGCGCGTCGATGGTGAGATACGTGCTCGAGCGCGAGGGCGACGTGGCCGCCGTGATTGCCGAGCCGGCGCGCGCCGTGCCGTACGTCCCGCCGCCGGGCTACTGGCAGGCCGTGCGCGAGGCCTGCAACGCGCATGGCACGCTGCTGATCTTCGACGAGATCCCCACCGGCCTGGGCAAGACCGGCCGCTTCTTCGCCGCCGAACATGACGGCGCCGCGCCCGACATCGTCGTGCTGGGCAAGGCCCTGGGCGGCGGCGTGCTGCCGATCGCCGCCTGCATCGCACGCGAGGACCTCAATCTGGCCGGCGCCTACGCCCTGGGCCACTACACCCACGAGAAGAACCCGGTCACTGCAAGCGCGGCGCTGGCCACCCTGGAGGTCATCGAGCGCGAGCGCCTGGTCGACAACGCGGCGCGGGTCGGCAGCCACGCGCTCGAGCGGCTGCACGACATGAAGCGGCGTCACCCGGTCATCGGTGACGTGCGCGGCCGCGGCCTGCTGCTCGGCATCGAGCTCGTCAGCGACCGCGCGGCCAAGACGCCGGCCACCGACCTGGCCGAGCAGGCGCTCTATCGCGCACTGTCGCGCGGCCTGTCTTTCAAGACGACGATGGGCAATGTGTTGACGCTCACGCCGCCGCTGATCACGACGACCGCGCAGATGGACGCCGCGCTCGACATCCTCGACGCGTGCCTTTGACTTTCTCCCTCCCCTACTGGGGGAGGGTTGGGGTGGG
>JANOPR010000003.1:0-3821 GCA_031421955.1 Burkholderiales bacterium | reverse complement strand
CGTTTGTCACGTACCTACTTCGCTTCTCTTTGGTTACTTCTCTCTTTGAGCCAGCAAAGAGAAAGTGACTGCCTGCCGGGGCACTCCCGGCGCCGACGCAGGCAAGCGAAGAACTCACCCGAGATACCGCGCCTCCAGGTGCGCCTTGAAGTGCGCCGGATTCAACACCTCGCCGCTGGCGCGAATGGCCAGCTCGTCGGTGGTCCAGCGCGAGGCCTGCGACCAGATGTGGTCGCGCAGCCAGTCGAACACCGGCGTCCAGTTGCCGCTTGAGATGCGCGCATCCAGATCAGGCGTGGCGCGGCGCATGGTTACGAACCATTGCGCGGCGTACATCGCGCCCAGCGAATAGCAGGGGAAATAACCGAACAGGGACTCGGGCCAGTGCACGTCCTGCATCGGCCCGTCCTTGAAGTTGCCGCGGGTGTCCTGGCCGAGCAGCTCGGCCATCTTGGCGTCCCACAGCGCGGGCACATCCTCGGCCTGGATCTCGCCTTCGATCAGCGGGCGCTCGATCTCGTAGCGCAGGATCACGTGTGCCGGGTAGGTCACCTCGTCGGCGTCGACGCGGATCAGGCCGCGGTGCACGCGTGTCAGCAGCCGGTGCAGGTTGCCGGGCTCGAACGCCGGCTGGGCGCCGAAGGCCTCGGCCAGCATCGGCGAGAGCACCTGCGCAAAACCCGGGTGGCCGCCGAGCTGCATCTCGAAGGACAGCGACTGGCTCTCGTGAATGGCCATCGAGCGCGCCTCGCTGACCGGCTGGCCAAGCCAGGCGCGCGGGCGGTTCTGCTCGTAGCGGCCATGGCCAGTCTCGTGCACCGTGCCCATCAGCGCGGGCAGGAACTGGTCTTCACGGTAGCGCGTGGTCATGCGTACGTCTTCGGGCACGCCGCCGGAGAAGGGGTGCGTGCTGGCGTCCAGGCGCCCGGCCTCGAAGTCAAAGCCGAGGCGCTTCACGGTCTGCTGGCACAGCGCGCGCTGGGCCTCGAGCGCAAACGGGCCCCGCGCCTCGATCAGGGGCTCGCGCGACTGCCTGGCCACGACGCGCTCGATCAGCCCCGGCAGCCACTGCCGCACCTCGCCGAACACGCGGTCGACCGTGGCGCAGGTCATGCCCGGCTCGTAGCGGTCCATCAAGGCGTCGTACTTGGCCAGGCCGGACTGCTGCGACAGCAGCGCGGCCTCTTCGCGCGCGATCGCCAGCACCGGCTTCCATTGCACCAGGAAGGCAGTCCAGTCGTTGGCGGGCCGCAGGCTGCGCCAGGCATGTTCGCAGCGGGAGGTGGCGATCTGGCGGCGCTGCACCAGCTCGGTCGGCAGCGCGTTGGCGTTGTGCCAATCGCGCCGGATCTCGCGCAGGTTGGCGCGCTGATGCTCCGACAGCGACTCCTGCTCGGCGCGAGCGATGCGCTCGGACAAGGTCTTGTCGGTGCGCAGGCCGTGCATCAGGGCAGCGAGTTCGGCCAGCGCCGCGGCGCGGGCTTCGTTGCCCTTGGGCGGCATGTTGGCCGCCTGGTCCCACCAGGCGATCGAGGCCAGGTGCTGATAGTGGTGCAGCCGCGTGTGGTGGCTGGCGAGATCGTCGTAGTTCGGCGTTTTCATGCGCGCTCCTTGTGGGAGGGGCGCATTCTCTCAGCCCGGCGTGAACACCCCGGGGAACACCCAAAGCAGCGCCACGGTCATGGTCACGTAGCGCGCGAACTTGCCAATCGCCATATACCCCACGCAGGGCCAGAACGGCAGCTTGAGCCAGCCGGCCACCGCGCACAGCGGGTCGCCGACGATCGGCAGCCACGACAACAGGCAGGCCTTGGCGCCGAACTGGTGCAACCACCTCACCGCGCGCAACTCGGTCGGCGTACGGTGGCGCACGCGCTCGTAGGCCCGCTCGGCGCCGTAGCCCATCCACCAGGAGATCGCGCCGCCCACCGTATTGCCGGCCGTGGCCACCAGCACGGCCGGCCAGAACAACTCGGGATTGAGCTTGATCAAGCCGAAGACCGCCGGCTCGCTGCCCATCGGCAGGAGCGTGGCCGAGACCAAGGCAATGACGAAGACCGACGACAGGCCGAACTTGGGCAGCGCCAGCGCGGCGAGAAGGGGGGCGATCCAGGCATCCATGCAGAGCGGGATTATCGGTAACGAACCGGCCCGAACGCGTGGCTATACTTGCGCCTCTTTTTTCAGCACCTCCCCACACCCCCATCCTATGAAACTCGGCGCATTCGAGTTGCCGAATCCGCTGTTCGTCGCCCCGATGGCCGGGGTCACGGACCGCCCGTTCCGGCAACTGTGCCGGCGCCTGGGGGCGGGCTACGCGGTGAGCGAGATGGTGACGTCGCGGCGCGAGCTGTGGTCCTCGCTCAAGACCTCGCGCCGCGCCGACCATGCCGGCGAGCCCGGGCCGATTGCGGTGCAGATCGCCGGCGTCGACCCCACCGAGATGGCCGACGCCGCGCGCTACAACATCGACCGCGGCGCGCAGATCATCGACATCAACATGGGTTGCCCGGCCAAGAAGGTGTGCAACGTCTGGGCCGGCTCGGCGCTGATGAGCAATGCGCCGCTGGCCGCGCGCATCGTCGAGGCCGTGGTCGCGGCCTGCGCGCCGCGCGGCGTGCCGGTGACGCTGAAGATGCGCACCGGACGCTGCGACAGCGAGAAGAACGCGCTGGATCTGGCGCGCATGGCGCAGGCCGCCGGCGTGGCCATGCTCACGGTGCACGGGCGCACGCGAGAGCAGGGCTTCAAGGGCCTGGCCGAGTACGACACCGTGGCCGCGGTGAAAGCCGCGCTCGAGATTGCCGTGGTCGCCAACGGCGACATCGACTCGCCCGAGAAGGCGCGCGACGTGCTGGCCTACACGCGAGCCGACGCGCTGATGATCGGCCGCGCGGCGCAGGGCCGACCCTGGATATTTCGCGAAGTCGCACACTTCCTGGCCACCGGAGTGCACCTGGCGCCGCCCGACACGGCGCAAGTCTCGCGCTGGCTGACCGAACATCTGCACGACCATTATGGTTTGTACGGGCAAGCCAGCGGCGTGCGCAGTGCGCGCAAGCACATCGGCTGGGC
The DNA here is from genome assembly GCA_031421955.1 of Burkholderiales bacterium. Lineage (GTDB taxonomy): Bacteria > Pseudomonadota > Gammaproteobacteria > Burkholderiales > Burkholderiaceae_C > CADEEN01. The sequence goes on along the minus strand of JANOPR010000003.1, from coordinate 746 downwards.
GCTGCGCGAATTGCCCGGTGGCGAAGCCTTCCGCGCCGAGATGAACCGGATCGAGGACTGCGCTGCGCAGCTGGCCGCCGTCACGGCCTGGTTTGCGCAACTGGCGCAGCTCCACCCCAGCCTGCCGCGCATCGACCGCGCCACCGGCACGGTTTCGGGCGCGGCCAATGACGACCTCGTCGAACTGAGCGCATGACAAAAAAACTCATCGACGCCTGCGTGCGCGAAAGCCTGGATCAGTACTTCAGTGATCTGCGCGGCGCCGAACCGCACTCGCTGCACGAGATGTTCTGCGCCGCGGTCGAAAAGCCGCTGCTCGAGGTGGTGATGAAGCAGGCCGCGGGCAACCAGAGCAAGGCCGCCGAGTGGCTGGGCCTGAACCGCAACACCTTGCGGCGCAAGCTGCTCGACCACAAACTGATGAAGTAGACAGGACAGGCGGATCGCTGAGCGACCGCGTCCGGGGGTCACATGAAATCATTGACTGCGCTGCTGTCGGTCTCGGACAAGACCGGCATCGTCGAATTCGCCCGCGCACTGCACGAGTGCGGCGTCAAGCTGCTCTCGACCGGCGGCACGGCCAAGCTGCTGGCACAGCAGGGCCTGCCGGTCACGGAGGTCGCCGACGTGACCGGATTCCCCGAAATGCTCGACGGCCGCGTCAAGACCCTGCACCCGAAGATCCACGGCGGCCTGCTGGCCCGGCGCGACCATCCCGAGCACATGGCCGCGCTCGCAGCGCATGG
>JANOPR010000002.1:0-3053 GCA_031421955.1 Burkholderiales bacterium | reverse complement strand
GCGGCGGAAGAAGGCCGTGAAGTTCTGCGCCAGGTAGTCGCGGTCGCTGTCGGTCAGTGTGCCGACAATGCCGAAGTCCAGCGCGATGTAGCGCCCGAATGTGGCTGCATCGATGCTGACCTGGATGTTGCCGGGGTGCATGTCGGCGTGAAAGAAGCCATCGCGGAAGACCTGGGTGAAGAAGATCGTGACCCCGTCGCGGGCCAGCTTCTTCAGGTCCACGCCGGCCGCAAGCAGCCGCTCGGTCTGGCTGATCGGCACCCCGTGCATGCGCTGCATGACCATCACATTGGGCATGCACAGTTTCCACACCATCTCCGGCACCTCGACCAATGCCAGGCCAGCCATGTTGCGGCGCAGTTGCGCCGCATTGGCCGCTTCGCGTACCAGGTCGAGTTCATCGTGCAGGTAGCCGTCGAACTCGGCAACCACCTCGCGCGGCTTCAGGCGCCTGCCATCGAGGCTGACGCGGTCGACCCAGGCTGCCAGACGGTGCAGCAGCGCGAGGTCGCCTTCGATGGCCGCGAGTATGCCTGGGCGCAGCACCTTGACCGCCACTTCGCGCCCGCCGTGCAGCACGGCAAAGTGCACTTGCGCGATCGAGGCGCTGGCGACGGGTTCGGCCTCGAAGGAGGCAAAGACCTCGCCAATCGGTTGCCCAAACGCGCGCTCGACCATGGCGATCGACTCGGCGCCCGGAAACGGCGGGACCCGGTCCTGCAGCTTGGCCAGTTCGTCCGCCACGTCCAGTGGCAACAGGTCACGCCGGGTCGAAAGGACCTGGCCAAACTTGACGAAGATCGGGCCCAGGCGTTCGAGCGCGCGGCGAAGGCGCACGCCACGCGGCTCGCTGTAGCGCCGGCCGAGCCGTGCGATCCGCGCCAGCGCTCGCACCCAGCGCTGGCGCGGCCCCGACAACGCAATGTCGTCGACCCCGAAGCGCAACAGCGTGAAAACGATGAAGACCAGGCGCAGCAGTTGCGTCATGGTTTCACGCCGGGCGGTGCCCAGCGGCGCAGGCCTGCCGCCATAGCCGCGCCCAGAAGAGCCAACTGCCGCGCCGGGACGGGCCCGATGACGCGCGCCAAGTCAGCTTCGAAGTCCCACCGCAAGTTATCGGCCAGCCAGTGGACATCGGCCGCGAACAGGGCCTCGCCCTGCACGCCGACCTCGGGCCGCTCGCCCGCGGCCAGGCGGGCCAACAGCAGTGCGGGATTGGCGGCGACCACGCTCAAGCGCAACTCGGCGGGCGCTTGCGATTCGGCGCCTGCCTCCTCGCACCACTCCAACAGGCCAGCCGGCGTGACCCGAAACGCCACCACAGGCGGCGCCGGCAACAGCGCGGGCCAGTCAACGAGTTCAATCTGCAGGCGCTTGCCAATGTGCGCCTGCAGCCGCTCGAGGGCCACCGGTTCGGAAGACAACACGTGGTTGATCAGCAGCGTCAGGCGCTGCAGCGCCGCAGGGACGACCAGAGCGCGTAGCGATGTCAGCATGGGGGCGGATTGTAGGCAGGGGGACGCATACCCCGTGAGCACGGGAGCGGCCGCGGCGTGTCCATAGGCGAGAATCGGCAAACCAAGCGCCGATGCGTGCGCGGCCCTTGCCGTCTGCGCCTGTCGTGCCAGCCCGCCATCGATGTTCGAAGACCGCAGCCACACACGAAATTTCTACAGCGCGCCGCAGTCGGTGAGATCGCTGGTCGCTGCGTTCCTTGAACCCGCCATCGCCGTGGCGGTGTTCCTGCTCGCAACGGTGTGGTTCGGCGGGGTGATCCTGCGACCGGACTTGATGCTGTGCCTGCTGGTCTTCGCCCTGACGTTCCCTGGGCGCAACCGCTTCAATGACAAGTTGCTCAATGCGGGCACCGACATCGTCGCCTCCTGGTTGGCATTGCTTGGCCTGCTGGCCTTGGCGGGCTATGCCACGAACAGCTTGCACTACTTCGAGAAGGACGCACTGCTGACCTGGGCGGTAGCGACACCCCTCCTGCAATGGACAGCCATGGCGGTTGGACGCGCCGCGCTGCGCCGTCGAGCGGCGAGCCCGGAGTTGCGCAAATCTGCGGTCATCGTCGGTGCCGGCCCCCTGGGCGCCAAGGTGGCTCGTGCGCTGCAGGAGAACAAGGAGGACGGGCGCGACTTCGTCGGCTGGTTCGACGACCGCTCCGACGAGCGTGTGCATGAGGAGACGGGCACACGCGTACTTGGCACGCTGAAGGACGCCGCGCCCTACATCCGCGCGCACGGGATCAAGGAGGTCTACATCACCTTGCCGCTGGGCTCCCAGCCGCGCATTCTTGAGTTGCTGGAAAGCGTGCAGGGCACCACGGCTTCGATCTTCTTCGTACCCGACGTATTCGGCATCAGCATCATTCAAGGCCGTTTGCAGGACATGAACGGTGTGCCGGTTGTCGGCATCTGCGAGACCCCGTTCACGGGCACCAACGAACTGGTCAAGCGAATCTCTGACCTGGTCTTGGCAACGATCATCCTGGTGCTGATCGCTCCGCTGATGCTGGCCATTGCGGTTGGCGTCAAGCTCAGCTCGCCTGGACCTGTGATTTTCCGTCAGCGACGCAATGGTCTGGATGGCGGCGAGATCACGGTCTACAAGTTTCGCTCGATGACGGCACAGGACAACGGCCCGGTGGTTGACCAGGCGAAAAAGGACGATCCGCGCATCACGCCGTTCGGCGCGTTCCTGCGGCGGACTTCGCTGGATGAGTTACCGCAGTTTTTCAACGTGCTGCAAGGGCAGATGAGCATTGTCGGCCCCCGGCCGCATGCCGTCGCCCACAATGAGCTGTACCGTGAGCTGATCAAGGCGTACATGGTGCGTCACAAGGTCAAGCCAGGTATCACGGGCTGGGCGCAGATCAACGGCCTGCGTGGCGAAACCGAGACGATCGAGAAGATGAAGGCTCGCGTCGAATACGATCTGGAGTACTTGCGCAACTGGTCGCTCGGGCTGGACTTGCAGATCATTGTGCGCACGGTCAGAGTGGTGCTCTTCGACCGCAACGCCTATTGAACTGGCCTCGAAACTCTGGA
>JANOPR010000001.1:0-5507 GCA_031421955.1 Burkholderiales bacterium | reverse complement strand
CGTGATCGCCGGCGCGGGCACCGGCAAGACGATGACGCTGGCCGCGCGCGTGGCGCGGCTGGTGCTGGCAGGCGCCGACCCGCAACGCATCCTGCTGCTGACGTTCTCGCGCCGCGCGGCGCAGGAGATGGAGCGCCGCTGCGGCCGCGTGCTGCACACCGCGCTGGGCTTGCGCGCGACGCAGCGCGCGCCCGGCCTGCCCTGGGCCGGCACCTTCCACAGCATCGGAGCGCGCCTGCTGCGCGAGTACGCCGGCGCCATCGGCCTGGCGCCGCAATTCACGATCCACGACCGCGGCGACGCCGAAGACCTGATGGGCCTGGTGCGCCAGGAACTGGGCCTGTCAGCAAGCGCCAAGCGCTTCCCGACCAAGGCCACCTGCCTGGCAATCTACTCGCGCGTCGTCAACAGCCAGTTGCCGGTCGATGTCGTGGTGCAGACCCTGTATCCCTGGTGCCTGGGCTGGGAAGATGAGCTCAAGCAGTTGTTCCGCGCCTACATCGAGGCCAAGCAGCAGCAACAGGCGCTCGACTACGACGACCTGCTGCTGTACTGGCAGCAAATGATGGCCGAGCCGACACTGGCTGCGCTGATCGGCGCGCGTTTCGACCAGGTGCTGGTCGACGAGTACCAGGACACCAACCGGCTGCAGGCCGCGATCCTCAAGGCATTGAAGCCCGACGGCCGCGGGCTGACCGTGGTCGGCGACGACGCGCAGTCGATCTACGGCTTTCGCGCCGCCGAAGTGCGCAACATCCTCGACTTCCCCGCGCAGTACGAGCCGCCCGCACGGGTGGTCACGCTGGCGCGCAACTACCGCTCGACGCAGGCCATCCTGGATGCGTCCAACGCCGTGATCGCGTTGGCGGCCGAGCGATTCACCAAGGACCTGTGGAGCGAGCAGGCCGGCGAGCGGCCGCTGCTGGTCACGGTCGAAGACGAGATGGCGCAGGCGCGCTGGGTCGCCGACCAGGTGCTGCTGCAGCGCGAGGGCGGCTTGCAGTTGAAGCGCCAGGCGGTGCTGTTTCGCACCGGGCACCACAGCGCGGCGCTGGAGCTCGAACTGACGCGGCGCAACATCCCGTTCGTCAAGTACGGCGGCCTGAAGTTCCTCGAGGCCGCGCATGTGAAAGACCTGCTGTCGGTGCTGCGCTGGGTGCAGAACCCGCGCAGCCGCCTGGCCGGCTCGCGCGTAGCGCAACTGATCCCGGGCATGGGGCCGGCGGCAGCGCGGCGCCTGCTCGACGCGATGGCCGCGGCAAGCGACCCGGTGCAGGCGATGCGCGACTTCAAACCGCCGAGTGCAGCGGCGCTCGAGTGGCGCCACTGGCTGGCCGCGCGCGATGCCCTGAGCCCCGGCGCCTGGCCCGACGACATCGCCACCGCCACACGCTGGTACCAGCCGCAGCTCGAGCGCCTGTTCGAGGACGCCGCGGTCCGCGCCGCCGACCTGGCGCAGATGGCGCGCATCGCCGCGGGCACCCCGAGCCGCGAGCGCTTCCTGACCGAGCTCACGCTCGACCCGCCCGAGGCCACCAGCGACGAGGCCGGCCCGCCGCACCGCGACGAGGACTACCTGATCCTGTCGACCCTGCACTCGGCCAAGGGCCAGGAATGGACTGCCGTGTACGTGCTCAATGCGGTCGACGGCTGCATGCCTTCCGACATGGCCACCGGCAGCGCGGCCGAGATCGACGAGGAGCGCCGCCTGCTGTATGTGGGGATGACGCGCGCCAAGCGCCACCTGGCGCTGCTAGTGCCGCAGCGCTTCCATGTCACGCAGCAGGCCAGGTACGGCGACCGGCACTTGTATGCCTCGTTGACGCGCTTCATTCCGCCGGGCGTGGCGGCGCTGTTCGACGCTGTCGGCCCGGACCTTGCCGATGTTCACGAGCCAGCGCTGCACGGATCGCCGTTGACAATCGACCTCGTGGCCCATGTGCGTGGCCTGTTCTGATAGCGGTGCCGGGATGGCGGGTGCGAGTTGATCAGGCTGACCAGTGCCCTAGGCGACCGTTGCGCATGGGCCTTGCCAGGCCTGCGCCTTGCCGGCAGGATGCAGCTGTCTACATTGCTTTGATGGGCCCATGTCCCAACCTAAACCGCCATCCCTTGAGTCCCCGCCCAGGCGCCATGCTGTCTCGCAACTGGTGTCGCTGGGTGCGCTGGCCGCCGCAGGTTGCGGCGGTGGTGGTGGTGGCGATGCTGTGGGGGGACCGAACGTGCCGCCGCCCAATGTGCCGCCTGCGCCTGGCGTGGACGGCCCGGCCTGGTGGGGATTCGGCCGCGACGCGCAGCACGCGGCGGTGGGTGCCATCGCGACGCAGGATCTGAGTCGCATCCGCTGGGCGACGCCGGTCGACCTGGCGCCGCAGTACCGTTCCGGCGGCGCGCTGCTGATCCACTACGGCTCGCCGGTGGTCACGTCGCGCAACACGGTCGTCGTGCCGGTGAAGACCGGCGCCGCGGGCGGTTTTCGTTTCGAGGCGCGCTCGGGCGGCAACGGCGGCCTGATCTGGGCCGCCGACAGCGACTACGTGCTGCCCGCACACAACTGGGTGCCGAGCTACAACCTCGCGCTCAGCAGCAGCAACCGGCTCTATGCGCCGGGCGCGGGCGGCAAGCTGTTCGTTCGCGACAACGCCGACTCGGCCAGCGGCACACTGCAGACGGCGGTGTTCTTCGGCGCTGCGGCCTATGCGGCAGCGCCGGCGCAGTTCGACGCCACCGTGTTCATCAACACCCCCGTCGTCGTCGACGCGCAGGGCAATGTGTTCTTCGGCTTCATCGTCACCGGCGCCAACCCGGCAAACCTGGCGAGTGGCGTGGCGCGCATCGGCGCCGATGGCGTGGGCAGCTGGGTCTCCGCGGCGGCGCTGGCGGGCGACAGCAACATCGTCAAGGTGGCGATGAACAGCGCACCGGCGCTCTCGCCCGATCTCGCCACCGTGTATGTGGCGGTGAACGCGGCGCCGCTCAACGGCGTGGTGCAGGCGGGCTACCTGGTTTCGCTGGACGCGCGCACGCTGGCGCTGCGCAATCGCGTCGCCCTCATCGACCCGGGCAGCGGCACGGCCGCCCGCATCAGCGACAACGCCACGTCTTCACCCACGATCGGGCCCGACGGCAGCGTGTACTACGGTGTGCTCGAGGCCGTGTACGGCTCCAACAACGCCCGCGGCTGGCTGCTGCAGTTCAGCGCGGCGCTGGTGCCGCGCGGCGTACCCGGGGGCTTCGGCTGGGACAACACGGCTTCGATCGTGCCCGCGTCGATGGTCAGCTCCTACACCGGCAGCTCGACCTATCTGCTGATGGCCAAGTACAACAACTACCTCGGCGCGGGCACCGGCAACGGTGTCAACCGCATTGCCGTGCTCGACCCGAACGCCAGCCAGGTCGACCCGATCTCGGGGCGCACGATCATGCGCGAAGTGCTGACCATCGCCGGTGTGACCTTCGAGGCCGGCAGCACAACCGCGGTGCGCGAGTGGTGCATCAACACCGCCGCCGTCGACCCGTTGACGCGCTCGGTGCTGGCCAACAGTGAAGACGGCTACCTTTACCGCTGGGACTTGGGCGCCAACACCTTCACCCAACGCATCCGACTCACCACCGGCATCGGCCAGGCCTACACCGCCACCGCGATCGGCGCCGACGGCGCGGTCTACGCGATCAACGATGCGGTGCTCTATTCAGTCGGCCGCTGAGCGCGGCCTGGCGGCTGCGGTGACGACGCGTCGGGGGCGCGCGTGATCCGCCCGGACGAGTACACGCGCCACGATGGCCTGGGTCTGGCCGAACTGGTGCGCCGCCGCGAGGTCAGCCCGATCGAGTTGCTCGACGCCGCGATCGCGCGCATCGAGGCCCACAACCCGGCGCTCAACGCCGTGGTGCGAAAGCGCTACGAGCAGGCACGCGTCGAGGCCACCACGGTGAACCTCGACGCGCCGTTCGCCGGCGTGCCCTTCCTGCTGAAGGACCTGCTGGCCACGATCGCCGGCGAGCCCACCGGCTGCGGCAACCGCTTGCTGGCGTCGATGCCGATGCCGCGCGACAGTGAAATGGTGCGGCGCTACCGTGCGGCCGGCCTCGTGATCACCGGCCGCACCAACACGCCCGAGTTCGGCCTGACGCCGTACACCGAGCCCGCGCTGTACGGGCCCACGCGCAACCCCTGGTCGCTCGCGCATTCGCCCGGTGGTTCGAGCGGCGGCTCGGCGGCCGCGGTGGCGGCGCGCATGGTGCCGGTGGCCAGCGGCGGCGATGGCGGCGGCTCGATCCGCATCCCGGCCTCGTGCTGCGGCCTGTTCGGCCTCAAGCCCAGCCGCGGCACGACGCCGACCGGGCCCGAGTTCGGTGAGCTCTGGCGCGGCTTCGTCGTCGAGCATGTGCTCAGCCGTTCGGTGCGCGACAGCGCTGCACTGCTCGACGCCACTGCGGGTGCCGATCCTGGTGCGCCCTATGCCGCGCCGGCGCAGGCGTGTCCGTTCCTGGACGAGGTACGCACCGACCCGGGCGTATTGCGCATTGCGTTCACGCGCCAGGCGCTGTTCGGAGGCCGGATCGATGGCGACTGCATCGCCGGGCTCGAGGCCACGGCGCGCCTGCTCGAATCGCTTGGCCACCAGGTCCAAGAGGCCGCACCGCCGGTTGACGGCGAGGCCTGCGCGCTGGCCTTCCTGACCATCATTGCCACCGAACTGCGCAGCGAGATCGAACTCATCGCGCAACTCGCCGGCCGGCGGCCCCGGGCCGGTGACTTCGAGCCCGCCACCTACAGCCTGAGCCTGCTCGGCCGCGCCACCGGCGCGGTCGAATACGCCAACGCCGCGCACACGCTGCAAATGGCCGCCCGGCGCATGGCGCCGTTTTTCGAGCAGCATGACCTGCTGCTGACGCCGACCCTGGCCACGCCGCCGGCAGCGATCGGTGCGCTGCAACCCACCGCCGGCGAGAAGCGCGCGATGCGTGCCGTCAACGCGGTCAACGCCGGCGCGCTGCTCAAGGCGCTGGGCGTGGCCAGGCAACTCGCGGCCAAGACCTTCGAGTACATGCCCAACACGGCGCTGTTCAACGCCACCGGGCAGCCGGCGATGTCGGTGCCGCTGCACTGGAACGCCGCCGGCCTGCCCATCGGCATGCAGTTCGTCGCCCGGCTGGGCGGCGAGGCCATGCTGTTGCGGCTGGCCGGGCAACTCGAGCTGGCACGGCCCTGGTTCGAGCGCGTGCCACCGGGGTTTTGATACGCAACTGCGTTCATTGGTGTCAGTCTGACGGTTGCCGATCGGCCCGTTGCGGCTGTTGGCGTGTGTCCCTAATGCGCAGTCGCCGTATTCAGCGCAAGCAAGGTGCCGAGCGCGGCCTGTGCAGGGCTCAGACGGCTTGCCCCGCTGCGCGGGGTGCCCTGCGGTGCTCGCCTTTGGGTCGTGCCGCATAACTCGCTTCGCTTGCTGCGCCGCGCTACGCTCAAACAGGATGCGGCAAGCCAGAACACGAAGCGCGCGGGT